>JBOHBD010000031.1:0-9503 GCA_050698195.1 Gaiellaceae bacterium | reverse complement strand
CCTCGTCGGGTTCGGGGTGATGCTCGCAGCCGTGGTTGTCTTGAGCCTCGTCAAGCTTCCCGAGGCGCGCGACACCGCGTGGCTCGCCTTCCCCCTCGGCGCGCTCTTCGCGTGCATTGTCGCGGGGGTCGCGCTCGCGATCGCCTCGCTGAACGCGCTCTTCCGGGACGTCGAGCACATCCTCGCGGCGCTCCTCCTGCCCTGGTTCTTCCTGACCCCGATCCTGTACAGCCTCGACCAGCTGCCCGGCGTCGCCGACTACCCGGCGGCCGAGTTCGCCATCCACTGGGTCAACTTCCTGACGCCCCCGATCGAGGCGATGCGGTCGGTGCTCTTCTGGGGAGAGGCCCCCGCGCTCGGCGACACCGTCTACACGGTCGCCGGCGCGCTCGTCGCGCTGACCGCGGGAGCGTTCGTCTTCAGCCGCTCGGACGACCGGATCGCCGTCGAAGTCTGAGGACGGCGCGTCCCTCGAAGAGGCCCTCGGCGCCCGAGAAGGCCGGGAGGCCTTCGAAGTCGCCCGGCTCGAGGCCGTCGAGGAGCGAGGGGAGGAGGAGCGGTCGCGCGAAGCGAGGGTTCCGTCCACCTCCGGGTGCCCAGTCGGCGAGCCGGCGACGCTCGCCCCGGCCCGCGACCTCGATCGCCCCCCCGACCGCGGCGTAGCCCTCTTCGTGGGCGTCGAGCACGAGCCGCGACCAGTCGGGCGCGGGGAAGGCTCCCGGGACGAGGTGTGCGACCGCGACCGCACCGTCCGAGACCAGTGGCTCTTCCTGAGCGGCCAGCGCAGCCTCCGTCTCGGCGTCGGAGCCTCCGTGGACGACGACCCCGAGCCGGCGTTCCGAGATTCGCGGCTGAACCTCGACCGGGACCTCGAGCGGCATCGAGCCGACTTCCTGGAACCAGAAGCGGTGCTCGTCGACGAGGTCGAAGGCCAGGCGGTAGCTCCCCGGTGGCCGCGGGCCGACCACGCGGACATCGAGCTCGGTCGTCTCACCGGGCCCGACCGGGCGCGGCAACGCGGCGCGGACGCCGTCCCAGACGATCGGGTTTCCGAGCGGGTCGAGCCAGTGGTACGCGAGCTGCACGCCCTCGCGCCCGCGGGATCGCCACGTGGCGGAGCCGGCGTTCTCGAGCCGCAGCCGCGCTCGGCCCGTGACCCCGGCGCGCGGCTCGTCGAGCTCGTAGGCCAGCCAGCGAACGGCGAGCGGCCCCACCGGCACGGCGTGCTCGCCGACTCGTTCCATCGCGGGCATCTAGTCTAGGGTGGTCCATGGACCGTGGCGAGATCAGCGTCGAAGGCGTGTCTCGCCGCTTTCGCATCCACGCTCGCGACACGCGCACGCTCAAGGATCTCTTCGTCCAGGGCGGACGGAGCGGGGCGACGGACGTGTGGGCGCTCCGGGACGTCTCGGCGCGGGTCGATCCCGGCGAGGCGGTCGGGCTGATCGGGCGCAACGGGTCGGGCAAGACGACCCTGCTCCGCGTCGTCGCCGGGATCATCAAGCCGACGGCCGGCCGCGTCGCTGCCGAGGGGCGGATCGGCTCGCTGCTCGAGCTCGGTGCCGGCTTCCATCCCGACTTCACCGGGCGCGAGAACGTGTTCCTGAACGGCGCGATCCAGGGCCTGCGCCGCGAGGACATCCGCCGGCGCTTCGACGAGATCGTCGCCTTCGCAGAGCTCGAGCACGCGATCGACCGCCCCGTCCGGACGTACTCGTCCGGGATGACCATGCGCCTCGGGTTCGCGATCGCCGCCTTCCTCGACGCGGACATCCTGCTCCTCGACGAGGTCTTCGCGGTCGGCGACGAGGCGTTCCAGCGGAAGTGCTTCGGCCGCATCTTCCGGTTCAAGCAGGAGGGCGGGACGATCGTCTTCGTGTCGCACGACGCCGTTGCGGTCGAGCGACTGTGCGAGCGCTCCGTGCTGCTCGACTCGGGTCGCGTCGCCTTCGACGGCCCGACACGCGAGGCGGTCGCGCGCTACCGGCGCGCCCTCGCCGAGGAGACGGATCCCGCGGAGCGCGGCGCCGGGCTACGCGAGTGGGGCTCCGGAGAGGCGACGATCGCCTCGGCGGTGCTCGTCGGGCAGGAGGGCGCCGAGCGGCTCCAGTTCCTCTCCGGCGAGCCGTTCGCGCTTCGCGTCGCCGTTGCGGCCGGCGACGGCGTGCCGCCGCCACGGCTCCAGCTCGAGCTTCGCGACGACGCCGGGATCCTCGTCGCCGGCGAGGCCGTCGACCTCCGCGAGCTCGGGTGGGCGGCCACCAACGGGGAGCGCGGCGTCCGCTTCGACATCGGCTCGCTCCCCCTGGCCGACGGCCGCTTCCACCTCCGGCTCGGCCTGACCGACGAGAGCGGCGAGCGGCTCTACCACCAGCTCGACGACGCGCTCGTCTTCGTCGTGTACCCGGGAGGAGACGAGCGCGGATTCGTGCGCTTTGCAGGGAGCTGGGCCCTCGAGGAGAACTAGCGCTCCGATGACCGCCCGCACGTGCCCCGACTGGCCGAAGCTCATGGAGATCGACCCCGACCTCCAGTTCAAGCACTACGCGGTCTCCGAGGTGCGCCTTCCGGCGGAGGCACTCGGGCGCATCTCGCACATCTCCCTGGGCGACGTCGAGATCTGCTGCGACGCCGATCACCACGTCTTCAACCCGGAGCACACCGACCCCGAGGTCCGCGAGGCGCTGCGCGACTCGCACTGGTTCGACCTCGACGAGTGGGCGACCTCGGGCCCGGGCGCCGACGCCGGCACGTCTTCCAACGCCGCCTGAGTACGCTTCGGCGCGTGCCGACGATCGTGATCCCGTATCGCGGCGACGCGAAGCGCCGGTTGCCCGCGCCGATTCGAGCCGCCGCGGCGGTGGCCATGCTCGGGGACGTCGTCGCCGCAGCGCTCGAGGTCGGCCGCGTTCTGGTCGTCACCGACGACGTCTCCGTCGTTCCTCGGGGCGTGAGGGTCGTCGCCGATCCTGGACAAGGGCTCGCGGCGGCGGTGACCGCGGGGCTCGCCGAAGCCGAAGGCCACACCCTCGTCGTGAACGCCGATCTGCCCGGCGCGACGCCGGCCGCCCTTCGACGGCTCGCGTCGGCCGGACTCGCGCTCGTTGAGGCCGAGGACGGCACGACGAACGCGCTCTCGCTCCCCGACCCACTCGCGTTTGCACCGCTCTACGGGCCGGGCAGCGCTGCCCGCTTCCGGGCGCATGCACCGTTCGCGACGGCCGCGATCCCCGAGCTCGTCGCCGATGTCGACACCGGCGAGGACCTCGAACGCCTCGCGCCGCTCCTCGGGCCTCGAACCCGAGCACTTCTCGCCGTCACGGCGTGAAGGTCGTCCTCCTCTCGGGGGGCGGCGGGGGCGCGCGGTTCGCGCGAGGCCTTGCCGACGCACTGCCGCCGGGCGACCTCACCGTCGTCGCCAACGTCGGCGACGACGTCGAGGTGCTCGGGCTCCACGTCTCGCCCGACCTCGACAGCCTCCTCTACACC
The DNA here is from genome assembly GCA_050698195.1 of Gaiellaceae bacterium. Lineage (GTDB taxonomy): Bacteria > Actinomycetota > Thermoleophilia > Gaiellales > Gaiellaceae > GMQP-bins7. Next base: position 6,014 of record JBOHBD010000031.1, on the reverse strand, counting down.
CTCGCCGGGCTCCTCGACGAGGGACGGGGCTGGGGGCGTGCCGGCGAGACGTGGAACGCACTCGCCTCCGCGGGTGCCTGGGGAGGGGAGGAGTGGTTTCGGCTCGGCGATCTCGATCTCGGTCTCCACCTCGTTCGCACGCAGGCGTTACGCGCGGGCGGCGCGCTCTCCGAGGTGACGGCCAGTCTTGTCGAGCGGGCCGGCGTCGAGACCCGAATCGTGGCCGCGACGGACGACCGTCTGAGGACGCAGGTCGTCACTCCGGAGGGCACCTTCCCGTTCCAGGACTGGTTCGTCGGTCGCGGCCACCGCGACGACGTGGACGGCGTCGTCTACGAGGGCGCCGAGAAGGCGCGGCCCGCCCCCGGCGTGCTGGCGGCGATCGAAGCTGCGGACGCCATTCTCCTCGGGCCCAGCAACCCCTACCTCTCGATCGGGCCCATCCTCGCCGTGCGCGCGATCCACGACGCGATCGAGGAGCGCCGCGTCCGCTGTGTCGCCGTGAGCCCGCTCGTCGGCGGGAAGGCGATCACGGGCCCGCTCGACCGTATGCTCCAGCGCATGGCAGGCGGCACGTCACCACGCCATGTAACAACTTGTTACTTGGGTCTGATCGACGCGCTCGTCGTCGACGAGGCCGACGCGCCGGCCGAGGCGCCCGTCGAGCTCGTGGTGACGCCGACGCTGATGCATGACCGCGAGGCCGCGCGCCGTCTCGCCGAGGTCGTGCTCGAGGCGGCATGCGGATAGCGATCGTCGGCGGGACGGGGCCGTTCGGAACCGCGCTCGCGACACGGCTGCGCGAGGCAGGTCACGCGATCGTCATCGGATCGCGGGATGCCGAACGTGCCGCCGCCGCGGCGATCGACCTGGGCGTGGAAGGCGCGACGAACGAGGCGGCGGTCCGTTCGGCAGACGTCGTCGTCCTCGCGACGAAGGCGGAGGCGGCGCTCGAGACCGCGCGCGACCTCCGGGAGGCGATCGACGCGACGCCGGTGCTCTCCGTCGCGTCCGAGCTCAGGTTCGAGGACGGTCGCGCTCGACCTTCGCCGGAGGCCGCATCGCTCGCCGAGCGGATCCAGAACGAGGTGAACGCCCCTGTCCTTGCCGGGCTCCACTCGCTCGCCGCGTCGACGCTCGGTGGGGAGCAGGCCCCCGACGAGGACGCGTTCGTCTGCGGTGACGACGCTGACGCCAAGGCGCTCGTGCTCGAGCTCGCCGAGCAGATAACCGCCGGTCGCGCGCTCGACGCCGGCCCGCTCGCGAGTGCCCGCGCGCTCGAGGGCATGACCGCCGTCATCGTGAACCTCAACAAGCGCTACCGCGGCCACGCCGGCCTCCGGGTCGTCGGCCTGCCGTGAGGGGCGACGTCCGCCTCGTCCCGCTCCGCGAGATCCCGGAGCTCGAGGAAGGAGACGACCTCGCGGCTCTTCTCGCCGAGGCAGGCGAGCGCGCCGGCGGCTTCGAGCAGGGCGACGTTCTCGTCGTCGCCCAGAAGGCCGTCTCGAAGGTCGAGGGTCGCGTCGCTCGCCTCGATGGCATCGCGCCGTCGGAGAACGCTCGCGCGCTCGCGGGGGAGGCCGACCCGCGGCGCGTCGAGCTCATCCTGCAGGAGAGTCGTTCGCTCGTTCGGACCCGGCCGCCGCTCGTCATCGCGGAGACGCGCCATGGCTTCGTGTGCGCGTCCGCGGGTGTCGATGCCTCGAACGCCAAGGGCCCCGACACCATGATCCTGCTCCCGCTCGACCCGGACGCATCCGCCCGCCGTCTCCGGGATCGCATCCGCGAGCTCTCCGGCATCGAGGTCGGCGTGATCGTCAGCGACTCCTTCGGCCGTCCCTTCCGGCGCGGCACGACCGACGTCGCACTCGGAGTCGCCGGAATCGCCCCGCTTCTCGACCTCAGGGGTGTCCGCGACTCCGTGGGGTACGAGCTTCACGCGACCGAGATCGCCGTCGCGGACGAGATCGCCGGAGCCGCAGAGCTCGTGATGGGGAAGACCGACGGCGTGCCGGCCGCGATCGTGCGCGGCGTCGACGCTGTGGGTGACGGCACCGGCCAAGACCTGCTCATGCCGCGCGAGCGCGATCTCTTCAGGTAGCCCTCGATAGACTCGGCCCGTGCGGAAGTACGCGATCTGGGGGACGGCGAGCTCTCCCGCCCACGAAGCGTGGGTCGCCTCGATCGGCAAGCAGTTCGAGGAGGACGACTTCGCCAAGGTCGACGACGTCTCGCAGGCCGACTTCGTCCTGAACATGTTCGACGCGGCGGAGCCGAAGGCGTTCCGGCGATCCTCCCGTGGCACCTACTCGGCCGCGTTCTACGAGCTTTCCGAGACGCCGGACGACGTCCTCAAGGCGAGCTACCCGATGCTCGTCCGCACCCTCTCGAACGTGGTCCTCCTCCGGATCCCGGGGGAGGGCGTGTGGTTCACGACGATGGAGCGCGGCACCTACCACGTCGCCGACGACCCGGAGGAGATCTACGAGCGGCTCGAGCCGCTTGCGACCTCCCGCCTCGTGATCGACAACGAGTGGCACCCGGATCTCGAGCCTGAGCTCTGGGACGGGGACGAGATCACCGAGGACATCGGCATCGCCGGCCGCCGTCTCGACGAGCTCGACCTGCTTCCGTCACCGTTCCCCGTCGAGGAGTACCTCTCCGGCCGTGACCTACGCCACGTGATGCGCCTCTACAGCGTGGGCGGGCTCTCGTACGGGAACCTGTCAGCCCGCAAGGACGAGACGCGCTTCTGGATGAGCGCCTCGGGCGTCGACAAGTCGAAGCTCGAGACGGTGGGCCGCGACCTCCTCATGGTCAAGGACTTCGACGACGAGCGCGGTGTGATCGTGCTCAGCGTCCCGCCTGGAATCGAGCCACGGCGCGTGTCCGTGGACGCGATCGAGCACTGGATGATCTACCAGGCTCATCCCGAGGTGGGCGCGATCCTCCACATTCACGCCTGGATGGAGGACGTCGCCGCCACCGACGTCAACTACCCCTGCGGCACCCAGGAGCTCGCGGTCGCCGTCGCCGATCTCGTCGCGCTCGAGCCCGACCCGGCGCACGCCGTCATCGGCCTACGCAACCACGGCCTCACCTGCACGGGCGAGAGCCTCTCGGAGATCCTCGACCGCGTCGCGCCGAAGGTCCTCCGCCAGGTTCCGATGACCTGACCACCCCCCTGGGTGGCTTTAGCCGGTCTCCCACGACCTGAGCCGCAGAGCGGTCAGCACCGCGAGAGCGGGCGCGATCACGACGTCGTTGACGAGGCACCAGACACAGACCGCCTCGATCACGAAGAGCTGCACGACGAGCAGGTAGCCGCTGAAGATGAGACCCGTGAGGGCGAGTGCCGCTACAGCGAGCCTCGCTCCGGGCGCATCCCAGACGAGGAGCGTGAGGATCACCGCGTAGGCACAGAGCCCGAGCACCGCGACGGGAACCCCCGCGAGCTCCGCGTACTCCGACTCCTGAACCGCCTCGCAGCCGCCGCCGATCGGGCACACGACATCCCTGTCCGCGTAGTGAGCCCAGGTCAGGTACCCGGCGACCGCGACACCGGCGAGCGCCACCAGCGCCGCCCCGGCACGCAGCCTTCGGTCGTTCAAGCGCCGAGCGCGTCGTCGAGCGCGGCTGCGAGCTCGTCCGAGCCGATGCCGGACTCGAGCATGTACGGCTCGGCCTCGCCGATCTGGACGAAGAACGTCGGCGTGCCCGGCACCTCGTCCGCGTCGGCGTAAGCCTCCGCCTCCTGGATCATCGCCGTCACCTCCGTGCTCCCCGCCTCGGCGAACATCCGGTCGACGTCGAGCCCGGGGATCGCGGCGGCCAGCTCGCGGACGAGCTCGTCGGTGACCCAGCCCGAGTTCTCCCCGCCCTGGTTTCTGTAGAGCGCTTCGACCACGTTCCAGAGCCGATCCTGCAGGCCGGCGGCGAGGGCGAAGCGAAGCGCCCTCTCCGAGTCCGGCCCAATGAAGCTGAGCCCGCGGAACTCGGTCGTCACCTTTCCCGGCCGGACGTACTCGGTGACGACGGAAGGAAACACGGCCTCGGTGTAGGCGCGGCATGCAGGGCACTGGAGGTCGCCGTACTCGATCAGCGTGACGTTCGCCGCGGGCGAGCCGAGCACGGTGCCGTCCTGCGGAATTCCCTCGAGATCGACGCCGGCGGCCGGCGACGGAGGAGCCGAGCTGTCGCTTCGCAGGACGAGCGCCGCCGCGATGAGCGCGACCGCGGCGCCGATCGCGACGACGAACGCGACGACGACGACGATCCCCGAGGGCCGCCTCTCGGCATCGGGTCGTGTCGCCATCGCAGGAAGTCTGCCGATCGGAATACATCCCGGGTTACACCTGCGGACGAATGGTCGTCCCTCGATCGAGGGAGTAGGTTCCCGGCATGATCGAGCTGGCCACGGAGAGGAGAGCCGCGCCCATCACGCAGCGTCAGCGGGAAGTCGTTGCGCTGATCGCAGCGGGGTGCTCCAACGACGAGGTCGGAGCTCGTCTTGGGATCTCCCCCAGAACGGCGAAGGCCCATTGCGACGTGCTTCGGCAGAAGCTCGGCGTGCGGCGTCGACGCCAGATCCCGGTTGCCTTCCGTCTCCTCACGGGAGAAGACCCGCTCTCGGCGGGCTATCGCTGGCCGCTCGGAGCGCAGCTGCACCGCTGACCGGGCGCTCATGACGATCGCGCGGTCATGGGCGTCCGTTCCGGTCGAAGGGTGGTAGGGTCGAGCCGCGGATAGAGGGGGCGACTTACCGTCAGGCGATGGCGACGACGGCGACAGTCCGGCAAGGAGGGGCGCTCCAGCGCCGTCGGATCATCGAGCGCTCGCGGCTCCTCGCGCTCCTCGACGAGTCCAAGGCCCGTGTCAAGACCCTCGTTGCTCCTGCCGGATACGGCAAGACGACGCTCGCCGAGCAGTGGGTCGAACGAGAGGGTCGTCACGGAGCCTGGTTCACCGCCCGTCGCTCGTCGACCGATGTTGCGGCGCTGGCCCTTGGCGTCGCGCGGGCGTCGACGGAGATCGTTACGGAATGCGATGCCAGGCTGCGCGAGCATCTTAGGGCGGTTCCGGCTGCCGCCGAGAACGTCGACGTGCTCGCCGAGATCCTCGGCGAAGACCTCGACGGATGGCCGCCTGAAGCCTGGCTCGTGGTCGACGAGTACCACGAAGTCGCTGCTGCGGAGGACGCAGAGCGTTTCGTCGCCGCCCTCGTTGCGGCTTCTCCCGTGCAGTTCCTCATCTGTAGCCGCCAGCGGCCATCGTGGGTGACGACGCGGAAGATCCTCTACGGCGAAGTGCTCGAGCTGAACACGATGGCACTCGCGATGGACAGCCGGGAAGCGTCGGAGGTGCTCGCCGAGCGGAGCACGCCCTCCGCCGCGGGACTCGTCGCCCTGGCCAACGGATGGCCTGCGGTGATCGGTCTGGCGAGTGTCTCGACCGCGGAGATCGACGACACGGAGCTGATGCCGGAGACGCTCTACCAGTTCTTCGGCGAGGAAGTCTTCGAGGCGCTGGGTGACGACGTCCAAGCCGGCCTGGATACCCTCGCCGTGGCTCCCGTCCTCGATCGGGAGCTGGCCACGAAGCTTCTTGGCCCGGAGCGCGCCGAGGTGGTGTGCGCTGCGACGCTCGACGTCGGGCTCCTGGCCGAGCGCGGCTCTCAGCTCGAGCTCCACCCGCTCGCACGCTCGTTCCTCGAAGGGCGACGTGAGCAACTCGGGTTCGAATCGGTTCCTGAGAGCGTGACGCACTGCTTGAGTCACTACCGGGAGCGCCGCGACTGGGATGCCGCCTTCGACCTCATCTCACGCCACGGTCCCGTCAGCGAGCTGGAGCCGCTGTTGCTCGCAGCGCTCGACGAGCTACTCGACACCGCTCGTCTATCGACGATCGAGACCTGGTGCGACCTGGCCGGCGATGCGGGCCTCGACATGCCTGTCTTCGCATTGGGTCGTGCTGAGGTCGCGCTCCGCTACGGTCGCCTCGCCGAGGCGCAGGCG
>JBOHBD010000030.1:0-4659 GCA_050698195.1 Gaiellaceae bacterium | reverse complement strand
GTCGTCGAGCACGCTCCGCTCGGCAGCGAGCTCCGCGCCCGCCGCAGCGAGTGCGCGCTCGAGCGCGATCACCTCGTTGGTGCGTCGCCTGCGCTCGGCCAACGCCGGGCGCACTGCGAGGTAGACGCAGAGCGCGCCGACCGCGATCCCGGTGACGAGCGCGACGATGACCATAGGGCCGACGAACGGTAGAGCGCCCGGCGGACGGAGCGGCGGGCGCAACCCGGGCGCAACCAAGGTGGCTGCTACCTTGCCGCGGCGATGGCCGACAAGCCCCGTGTCAAGGCCCCGAAGCAGCGCTCGACCCCGAAGCCGGACGACTCCTCCGCGAGACGACGCTCGCTCCTGGTGGGAGGAGGAGCTCTTGCCGTGCTCGCCGTCGCGGTCGCCGGATTCGCACTCCTGGGCACCGGTGGCGATGGACCGACCCCGGCTGAGGTGCGGACCGACCTCGAGGCAGCGGGCTGCACCCTCCGAGCCGTGGAGGCACAGCCCGGCCAACACTCGCTCACGGCGGACGGAACGGCCGATTGGAACACCGACCCGCCGACGAGCGGCCCTCATTTCGGATTCGACGCGAACGGGAATCTCGGCACCGTGATCTGGGGCGCTTACGACGAGCCGCTCCAGCTCGCCCGAGTCGTCCACAACCTGGAGCACGGCGGCATCTACATCTTCTACGGCGACGACGTACCCGAGCCCGTCATCCAGCAGCTGCGTGACTTCTACGACAGCCACGAGAGCGGGACGCTGCTCGCGCCGTACCCCGAGCTCGGCGACGAGATCGCCCTCGGCGCCTGGGTGGCGGAGGGGGAAGAGGGCATGGGGTACCTGGCGAAGTGCCCGGCGTTCGACGAGGGCGCGTTCTCGGCGTTCTTCAGCAGCTTCCAGTTCAAGGGCCCGGAGCGCTTCCCCGGGAGCGCGCTGCTCCCGGGCCACAACTAGCGCGCGCGCGCGGCGCTCCTACACTGCGTGGGCCGGGGTGGCGGAACGGGTGAGACGCGCCTGCCTTAAAAGCAGGTGTCCCTTCGTGGGACGTGTGGGTTCGACTCCCACCCCCGGCACCTGAAGAGCCCTCGCGATCGACGAGGAGCACCGCGGCCGCGAAGCGGACGCCTTCCAGGGATGTTCGCGCGGCCGGAATCCGTGCGAGCGGACTCCGGCCCGTGCGCCGGCCACGGAGGGCGCCGGTAGACTCGGCGCGCCGTGGCGAGCCCGCCGGAAGCGCTTGCCCATGCCCATCTCGAGTGGGACACGCCGCTCTACCGCATGGCCGTCGCGCAGTTCGACCAGGCGGTGCCCGTCGCGGGCATCCCGGACGGCGTCGCCGAGCGTCTGCGCTACCCGGAGCGCTCGATCATCGTCAGCGTCCCCGTCCGCATGGACGACGGTCGGCGGGTCGTCTTCCCGGGGTACCGCGTCCAGCACTCGAGCATTCTCGGGCCTACGAAGGGCGGGATCCGCTACGACGTCGAGGTCTCGCTCGGCGAGTGCGCCGCGCTCGCGATGTGGATGACGTGGAAGTGCGCGCTCCTGCGTCTTCCCTACGGCGGAGCGAAGGGAGGCGTGCGCTGCGAGCCGCGCGAGCTCTCTCCGGGGGAGGTCGAGCGGCTGACCCGCCGGTTCACCTCCGAGCTCCTGCCCGTGATCGGGCCGCAGGAGGACATCGCCGCACCGGACATGGCTACGAACGAGCAGACGATGGCCTGGATGATGGACACCTATTCGATGCAACGCGGCTACGCCGTGCCCGAGATCGTGACCGGGAAGCCGATCGCCATCGGCGGCTCGATCTTCCGGCACGAGGCGACGGGGGTCGGCGTGGTCATGGTCGTCTCCCGGGCCTGCGACCGGCTCGGGTGGCGTCTCGACGAGCAGCGCTGCGTCGTCCAGGGCTTCGGGAACGTCGGGAGCATCGCGGCGAGCGAGCTGTACGAGCTGGGAGCGACGGTCGCGGCGGTTTCGGACATCTCGGGCGGGATCCACTCGGAGGGAGGCCTCGACGTCCCCGCGCTGCAGGCGTACGCGCAGGAGCATGGGTCGCTCGAAGGCTGCGACGCCGGGCGGCGCATCACGAACGAGGAGCTCCTCGAGCTCGACTGCGACATCCTCGTCCTCGCGGCGCGAGAGGATCAGATCACGGAGGACAACGCGCCGCGCGTGCGGGCGAGGATGATCGCCGAGGGCGCCAACGGCCCGACGTCGCTGGGCGCGGACGCGATCCTCGCGGAGCGAGGAATCCCGGTGTTGCCCGACGTCCTCACGAACGCGGGAGGCGTGACCGTCTCGTACTTCGAGTGGGTGCAGGATATCGGCCGCCTCTTCTGGACCCGCGACGAGATCCGCGCGAAGCTCGCCGAGAAGCTCTCGGACGCCTTCGACCGCGTCTGGGACTTGGCCGACGACCGCGGAGTCACGTTGCGCACCGCAGCGCTCATCTCCGGCATCCACGAGGTGTCGAACGCGCTCGAGGCGCGAGGGATCTTCCCGTGAGCGTCGTGCGCGAGGCGATGGTGTCGCACCCGGGTCAGTTGCCCGCGGACGCATCAGCGCAGGCGGCGGGGGAGCTCCTCGAGCGACCCGAGGTGCGGGCCGTCTACGTGACGGATGCCGAACGCCTCGTCGGAGTGGTCACGCGCAAGACGCTCGTGCGCGAGGTCGTCGCGGCGGGCCGCGATCCGCGCACGACGTCGCTCGGAGAGATCGCGGAGACGCCCCACTACACGATCGGGCCCGACGTCCCGCTCGAGGAGGCGTTCCGGTTCCTCGAGGCCGAGGACGCGGAGCGCGTCCCCGTGGTGGACGAGCTGGAGCGCCTGATCGGCGTCCTCTCCCGGAGCGTCCTCCAGCGCAGGCTCGCAGAGGACGAGGATACGCTCGACGACGCGGACGAGGACGAGGACGAGGAAGGGTACGAGCCTCCCGACCTTCCACCTGCGGCGTAGACGCTTCTCCCCGTCGCTGCGAAGATCAGCCCGTGATCATCTGCCCGGCGTGCGGCGAGCAGAACCCCGAACACGCGCGCTTCTGTCATTCGTGCGCTGCAGAGCTCGCTGCGACGGTGCCCGCAGGTGAGGAGCGAAAGGTCGTCTCGGTGCTCTTCGTCGATCTCGTCGGCTTCACCGGCCGCGCCGACCGCGCCGACCCCGAGGACGTTCGGGCGACGCTGCGCCCGTACCACCGGCGCCTGAAGGAAGAGGTCGAGCGCTTCGGCGGCACCGTCGAGAAGTTCATCGGCGATGCCGTGATGGCGGTCTTCGGCGCGCCCGTCGCGCACGAGGACGACGCCGAGCGCGCGGTGCGAGCCGGGCTGCGGATCCTCGATGCGATCGAGGAGCTGAACGAGCAGCGTCCGGGCTCCGATCTCGCTGTACGCGCGGCCGTGACCACCGGTGAGGCCGTCGTCGCCCTCGCCGCGCGGCCGGAGCGTGGCGAGGGCATCGTGACGGGCGACGTCGTCAACGTCGCCGCGCGGCTCCAGGCCGCCGCTCCGGTCGGCGCGGTGCTCGTCGACGAGCCAACCGTCCGGTCGACCGACGACGCCATCGACTACGAGCAGCTCGAAGACGTCGTCGCCAAAGGGAAGGCAGATCCGATCCCCGTCTGGCGTGCGACAGGTGCGCGAAGCCGTTTCGGCATCGACACCGAGCTCCGCGCGCGCGCGCCGTTCGTCGGGCGCGAGCGCGATCTGGCGGTGCTCGTGGACACGTTCGCGCGGGCGCTCGACGAGCCGTCGGTCCAGCTCGTCACCGTCGTCGGCGAGCCGGGCCTCGGCAAGAGCCGGCTCGTCTGGGAGCTCCGCGGCGAGATCGACCGGCGGCGCGAGCTCGTCCGCTGGCGGCAGGGACGCTGTCTTCCGTACGGAGAGGGGATCACGTTCTGGGCGCTCGGCGAGATCGTGAAGGCGGAGGCCGGGATCCTCGAGACGGACTCGCCGGCGCACGCGCACGCGAAGCTGGAGCGCGCGGTCGCGGCCGCGATTCCCGACGAGAACGAGCGCTCCTGGTTCTCCGAGCGCCTCGCGCCGCTCGTGGGGGCGCAGGAGGAGGCGGCCGGATCCGGGCGCGAAGAGTCCTTCTCGGCCTGGAGGCGCTATCTCGAAGCGCTCACGGCCGACGGTCCGCTCGTGCTCGTGTTCGAGGACCTGCACTGGGCGGACGCCGCGCTTCTCGACTTCATCGACGACCTGCTCGACTGGGCGCCCGCGATACCGCTGCTCGTCGTCGCCACTGCCCGACCCGAGCTCTACACGCCGCGTCCGGGATGGGGAGGCGGCAGGCGGAACTCGACGACCGTCGGCCTCTCTCCGCTCACGGACGAGGACACCGCACGGCTCGTCACCGGCCTCCTCGAGCGGTCCGTGCTGTCGGCCGACACCCGGTCGGCGCTGCTCGAGCGCGCCGGTGGGAACCCGCTCTACACCGAGCAGTTCGTCCGCATGCTCGTGGAGTCGGGATCGGGCGCGGACGTCAAAGTGCCCGAGTCGGTCCAGGCGCTCATCGCCGCACGCCTCGACACCCTCGACCCCGAGCTGAAGTCGCTCCTCCAGGACGCATCCGTCGTCGGCAAGGTCTTCTGGACGGGCGTCCTCGCGGAGATCGGCGGGCGCCCTCGGGAAGACGTGCTCGGCGGCCTCCGCGAGCTCGTGCGCCGCGAGTT
>JBOHBD010000029.1:0-8927 GCA_050698195.1 Gaiellaceae bacterium | reverse complement strand
CACCAGATCCGGCCAGAAGTGAGCTGCGACCGCGACGAAGGTGCCGAGGTGGAGCGCGACGTCGAAGGTCTGATTGAAGCGGTCGTTCTGTTCGAGGTAGGTCCAGTCCGCTCCCCAGGGGACGATGATGAGGTGTCCCGACGAGGAGATCGGCAGGAGCTCGGTGAGGCCCTGGACGATCCCGAGCGCGAGCGCCTGCGCGTTCGTGAGCGCGTCCGGATCGTCGCCGACTCCGGCCAGCGTGAGGACGACGGCGAGCCCGAGCGCCGCCGCCGCGGCGCCGTAGACGAGCGAGCGGCGCACGCGCTGATCCTACGCAGGCGCCCGGTCGAGACGGCGGCGGAGGAATTCGTCGCAAATTGCGTCAATGCGGTGGAACGGGGGCTTGACCCGGTCCCCCCTGTCCCCTAGTGTCCTGCGTGCACCGAGCACGGAGCGCGAGTAGGTCGAAGCGCAGCTCGAAGGCTCTACGCGGAAGCGGACGGTCAGCGGGCTGAGTGGACGAAAGCGCCACCGGCTCGGTGAATTTTTTGAGGGGGGACACGACGTTTCCCCCCGTCGGCCCCCTTCCTCGTCCGTCGTGCAGGCACCCGTCCCGCTTGACCTCGCGGCGGGCAAAGCCCGCCTCCGGCCCTCGACCCGGCTGCACCGCTCAGCGAGACGTCCGCGGTCCCGCCTGGCTAGGATCGCCTCGATGCACCTGCGCATGCCGAGCATCGACCAGGGCGTCCAGGCGTTCGTCTGGGCGGTCGTGTTCTTCCTCTTCCTCTGGCTGGGGGCGCTCGCGCTCGACTTCCCGGGCGGAACGTCGTTCGTCGTCTCGCTCCTCGTGGCAGGGGCCATCTTCCTCATCGTCCGGACGAGGGGCGGCGACTACCCCGGGCCGCGCTAGCGAGCTCTAGTTCCGACGCTCGTCGCGCTCGGCGCTGAGCGCCGAGACGAGTCGATCCGCGAAGTCGCGTCCGAGTGCGGCCTCGAGCCTGATGAGCGCGGGCGCCTTCGTGACGGGATCGGGACGCCCGAGCGCCTTGACGTCGGCGAGCAGGCGGGACGACGAAGCGGCAGGAGCGACCTTGGTGAGAACGGCGGCTCTCATGTCACGCCCATCGGCACGGTGCCGCCCCGTACGGATCCCTGGCTGGAGGGAGCCGCCGGACGGCCGTTGTCTACCGCTCGAGATCGAGTCTCCTCTCGTCGAACCGCGCCGACTGCAGCTCGGCCCGAAAAGCCTCGATCTCCCGCGCCGCGTCGGCAGGAAATACGTGCCCCACCACACCGACGCGCTCGTCGTTCCAGAACGGGATGTCCACGTGCTCGCGCGTCACGAGGTTGACCGAGACCGCCGCGCACGCGGGACACCTGACGGCGATGCCGAAGGAACCGTCCCCTGGCGCGATCAGCGCGAACGCCGAGGGAGTGATCGGACGAGGCCGGCCCTCGAGAAAGCAGTAGAAGCTCCAGGGCCACTCCCCCGCCCCGATCCGCGTCGCCGCAAGGTCGACGAGCTCGCCGGCAAGCGAATCGTCGTGCGCCGTCTGGAGGTTCCGGAAGGTCGTGTCCGTCGTGGTCCCGAGGGGTGCCCAGTCGAGCTCGTCGTGGGAGAGGAGGCCTGGATGGTCATCGCCGCAGCGACAGGCGAAGAGGACGTGGTACACGGCGGGATGAGCGGCTCCCGGAAGCCGCTCGAGGAGCCGAAACGCGGAGAGCGGGACCTTCGCGTCGCTCCCGTGCGGACAGGGGAACGAGTAGGTGGTCGTCAACGGGTCGTACATACGTCTCCTTGTAGCCTCGCGGCCGGACGCCGCCCACCCCCTTGGCGCAAGACCGGAGCCCGGGAGTGCGGATTCCGGTCGCGCGAAGATCCCACAGGCGGCCGCTCCGCGGCCGCGGCGCGACTGTCGTGTCACACCTCGAGCCGGTAGAGGCGAGGCTGTCTCGCCCGCGCTTAGTACTGGATCAACGAATGAACGTCGTATCCGGCGAGGCGCCCGCGCCCGTCGAGGAACGTGAGCTCGATGACGAAGAGGACGCCGGCCACGACGCCGCCGAGCTGCTCGACGAGCTCGACCTTGGCCTTGGCGGTACCCCCCGTCGCGAGGACGTCGTCGAGGACGATGACCCGGGCGTCGCGCGGCACCGCGTCACGGTGCACCTGCAGGCTGTCCGTCCCGTACTCGAGCTCGTACGTGGCCTCCACGGTCTCCCGCGGCAGCTTGCCGGGCTTGCGTGCCGCGATGAACCCGGCGTCGAGCTCGTACGCGAGCGCGCCTCCGAAGATGAAGCCGCGTGCCTCCGCGCCGAGAACGAGATCCGGCGTCCGCGGCCTCGCCCACTCAGCGAGCCGGCGAATGGTCTCCGCGAAGTACTCCGGGTCCGCGAGGAGCGGCATCACGTCCTTGAAGATAATCCCCTTCGTCGGGAAGTCCGGGACGTCGCGGACGCGGTCTCGGAGGTCGATGCTCATCCGCTTCGCTCGACGACCCCGCGGAGATCGCGCATGAAGAGGAGGTGCGAGAGCTCCTGGGCCACGCGTGCGAGCGACTCGAGATCGTCGAGCGCGCCCTTGCGACGCTCGGGGTTCCGCGAGCGCAGGCCGGGCGCAACGAGCTGCTCGACGAGTGCGGCCTGCCGACCGGTCGCGTTCGAGAACGTCCGGAGGTGACGTGCGTCGATCCCGAAGCGGGCCAGCCGTGCGCAGGCGGCGACGATGTCCGCCTCGCTCTCGCGGTAGACGTGCTCGCCGGCCTCGATGCGCGACTGCACGACCCCGTACTCCTCGAGCTCCCTGACGAACTCGGGCGACACCGCGGCCCGGTCGCGGAGCTCGGCGCCGTCGATCTCGTCCTCGTGCTCCGTGAGCCCGACGTTCCGCCGCCGCGTTCGCTCCGGCGAGGTCCCGGGCCCGTCGAGCGCCTCGCGGATCACGCGCAGGGGCAGGAACTCGTCTCGCTGGAGGCGCAGAATCGTCGACAGGCGCTCGATGTCGCCTGCCGAGAAGAGGCGGTACCCGCCGCGCGTTCGCCGCGGCGCGATCAGGCCCTGGTCCTCGAGGTAGCGGATCTTCGACACGGAGATGTCGGGGAACTCCTCGCGCAGCCCCTCGCACACGGCGCCGATCGTCCGAAGCTCCGACTCGGAACCGCCTTGACCGCGTCGCACCGTCGCCATCGTCGTCATCGCTGGAGGAACGTGAGTCGGTACTTGCCGATCTGGACCTCGTCGTCGTCCTCGAGCACCGCAGACTCGATGCGCTTCCGGTTGACGTAGGTCCCGTTCAGGCTGCCGAGGTCCCGGATCGTGAACGTCTCGCCGTCGCGCACGATCTCGGCGTGCCGGCGCGACACGGTGACGTCGTCGAGGAACATCTGGCACTCGGGGGAACGGCCGATGAGCGTGCGTCCCTCCGCCGGCTGGAACGACTGGCCGGCCATCCCTCCCCCGGATCTGACGACGAGAGCAGGTCCCGTGATTCCGAGCGAGGCGAGGAGCGACTCCCCCTCGTCGCCCGGCTCGTCGACCTCGAAGCTCATCGTTGTCTCGGAGCCGGTCTCCAAGGCGAGGAGCGCACCGCACCGCGAGCAGTAGTTCGCGGTCTCCGGGTTCTGGAAGCCGCACTCCGGACAGTAGACGTGACTCACGCGCGCTCCCCGCCGGCTCCCGCCGGGCGGAGCCCGGCCGTGGCGGCGCCTGACGAGCGTGCGTTCCGGATCGACGCCGTCACGCGTCGTGGGCCTTCGGTGACGCCTTCGCAGTCAGGATCTCACTCAGGCGCTCGACGTCGGCGAGCTTCGCCTCCCCCGCGCTCACCTGCTCGCGCAGGCGCGCGACGAGCTCGGCGCGGAGGATGTCGATGCGGCCGTGGAGCACCCGCCGCCGGAAGGAGATGTCGTCCTCCTCCTTCTCGAGCTCGCGGATCATGACCCGGAGGTCGTCGTCGGTCAGCGTGGAGAGATCGGGAAGTGGTTCCACCGGTGGCCTTTCCTCGAGGGGGTCACCTGAGTAAAGCAGTCCCCGTTCCGAGGGGTCAACCTCAGCTTGAGACTTTTGGTTCGCGGTGGATGCAGGCATCCCTCCCCGAGAGGCGTCAAGGAGCGCCGAGCGCGGCTCTCACGCGGAGGACGTACTGGATGCCCGCCGCGAGAGCCAGGCCGATGCCGATCCACAGCAGCACGAGCGGCCAGGTCGTGCCCTCCTCGTTCACGAGCACGAAGGCGAGCGCCGCATAGAGGATCCAGGTCGCGAACTTGCCGAGGAAGCTCACGTCGAGCTCGAAGCCCCGGGGAGCGAGGAGCTTGTAGCCGAGGACGAGCGCCAGGTCGCGCGCGAGGAGGATCAGCGCGGCCGCGAGCGGGATCCGCCCGGTCGCCCACATGAGGATGACCGCGGTGCCGATCATCAACCGGTCCGCGAGCGGGTCGGCGACCTTGCCGAAGCCGGACTCCACGTGCCAGCGGCGGGCGAGGTAGCCGTCGACCTGGTCGGTCGCGGCCACTCCGGCGAAGAACGCGCCGGCCCACCACGCTGCGCCGTCGTCCGCCGCCAGGTACAGCCAGGCGAAGACGGGGACCGCCGCGAACCGCGCGATCGTCAGCCCGTTCGGGATCTGGCCACGCACCTCGATCCACGTCATGGACTGGACCCTACGCCGCGGCTGGTAGCGTCGCGCCGTGGCCGACCCGTTCGTGTTGCCGGGATTCGTCAACACCCACAGCCACACGTTTCAGCGGGCACTCCGCGGCCGGGCAGCGGGCGGCGACTTCTGGGCCTGGCGCCAGACGATGCTCGCGGAGGCCGAGCGGCAGACACCGGAGCTCGTCCGCTCCTCGTATGAGAGGACCTACCGGGAGATGCGCGCGGCCGGCTACACGGCCGTCGGCGAGTTCCACTACCTCGGGCTCGCCGAGGCGTTCGCGGCCGTCGAAGCGGCCTCGGCCGCCGAGCTCTCGCTCGTCCTCCTCCACGTCGCGTACGCGCGGGGTGGTCTCGAGCGCTTTCGCCAGGACTCCGTCTCCGCCTACCTGCGCGAGCTCGACGAGCTTCGGGGCGCCGGCATCCAGGTCGGGCTCGCCCCCCACTCCGTGCGTGCATGCCCGGCGGAGTGGCTCGAGGAGATCGCCCGCTACGCGGAGCGGGAGGCGCTGCCGCTCCACGTCCACGCCGACGAGCAGCCGCTGGAGATCGAGGAGTGCCGGGCCGAGCACGGGTGCCGCCCGATCGAGCTCCTCGCGCGCACGGGCTGTCTCGGCGAGCGGACGACGGTGGTCCACGCGACGCACGCCGACGGCGCGGAGCTCGACCTGCTCGCGTCCTCGGGCGCGACGGTGTGTGCCTGCCCCTCGACGGAGGCCGATCTCGGGGACGGCTTCCTGCCCGCGGAGCGGATCCGCACGCGCGCGATTCCGCTGTGCCTCGGCTCCGACTCGAACGTACGCATCGACCCTTTCGAGGAGCTCCGCGAGCTCGAGGGCATCGCTCGCCGCCAGACCGGACGACGCGGGGTGTTCTCCACCCCCGAGCTCCTCGGCTTCGGCTCCGAGGTCGGCGCCCGCGCGCTCGGGCTGGAGGAGTGGCCCTCGATCGACATCGACGTGGAGCACCGCTCGCTCGCAGGCGT
This sequence comes from Gaiellaceae bacterium, assembly GCA_050698195.1. Classification (GTDB taxonomy): domain Bacteria; phylum Actinomycetota; class Thermoleophilia; order Gaiellales; family Gaiellaceae; genus GMQP-bins7. The sequence goes on along the minus strand of JBOHBD010000029.1, from coordinate 3,313 downwards.
CGAGCCGGAGGACTTCCCCGCCGCGCTCGTCGCGAGCTGCGGGGCCGACGTCGTCAAGGGATGATTCGACGACGTCCCGCCGTTTGAGACCTACGTGAACGTCACGGAGGACACCTTCGAGCAGGACGTGATCGAACGATCGCGCGAGCTCCCCGTCCTCGTCGACTACTGGGCGGAGTGGTGCGGGCCCTGCCACGCGCTCGCTCCCGTGCTGGAGCGCGAGGTCGAGCGGCGCGAGGGAGCGGTCGCACTCGCCAAGGTGGACATCGACGCCAATCCCGGCCTGGCGGCCGCGTACCGGATCCAGGGAATTCCCGCGGTGAAGGCGTTCCGCGACGGCCGCGTCGTCTCGGAGTTCGTCGGCGCTCAGTCGCCGGTCGCCGTCGCGACGTTCGTCGATGCGCTGCTCGCGCCGCCGCGGATCCAGGGAGTCCTCGACGAGCTCCGGGCCACCGGCGAGCTTCCCGAGATCTTCGCGGCTCTCGAGTCGGGAGACGCCGAGCGCGCGCTCGACCTCGTCCTCACCGCCATCCCCGAGACGGCGCCGGCGGAGCGCGAGAGGCTCCGTGAGCTCGCCGTCGCGATCTTCGACGATCTCGGCCACGACGACCCGCGAACGGTCGCGTACCGGCGCCGGTTGGCGACCGCTCTCTACTGACGCGCTGAGGCCCGGAGCCGTGCCGCCCACCGGGCGGTCGCCTCCAGGTACGCGTGCCGGGCTGCCGGCCCGGTCCTCCCCCACGCCCCGTCGTAGCCGGGCCGCTCGACCTGCCTTCGTGCGGGCTCGATTTGCGTGCCTTCCTGCCATTCGTTGTAGCTCGTGATCGTCACGAGGTCGGCTCCGGCCCGGAGGGCGGTCTTCCACATCCGGTCGTACGTGGCCCCTCGCAGACGCGGCCGAACGACGGCGTGACGAGTCGAGAGCCGGGCGTCGTACCCCGGGCCGACCGAGGGCGCGCACATCAGGCCCACCCGATGCGCCTGGGAGCAGGTGCGGCGGAACGTCTCGCCCTTCCAGGTGACGACGTCGTACGTGTAGAGCCCGTCGAACCCCGACGCCTTCGCGCGGCCGGCGAAGGTCGTGTGGCCGAAGAGGCGAACGTCCTCGAGGTCCGCGAGCGCCGCCGACCACTGGGCGGCCGGGTCGCGGTCGGCGTCGTACACGTAGAAGTCCGTGACACCCATCTCACGGAGATGCGCGATGTCCTCGGCTGCGCGCGCCGGCGTGCGTCCGTGGTACGGCTCGAGGTGGATCGCGACCTCGAGCCCGTGCTCACGCGCCGTGTCCGCGACGAGCTGCAGGCGGTCGTCCTCGGGCGACCCGATGCCCCACCAGGAGACGACGACCGTCCCGATGCCTGCTGCGCGGATCTCGCGCATGTGTGCGGCGACGATCCGGGTATTCGAGGACGAGTAGAGACCGCGGGCCGGGTAGTACGGCGTCGCGAGCACGGGGCTCCCGTCGTGGTCGACGTACCAGTGAGCCCACGTCCCGTCCCGTGCCGGAGTCGAGTACCAGGGGTAGTAGAAGATCGCTGCTGCGCTCGGCCGCGTGTCCGAGCCCGCTCCCGCCGGGAACGCGAGAGCGGCCGCCAGTGCCGCCGCCGAGATGAGGAGGGGGACCCGTGCTCCGCGCACGCGCGCGGGACTCTAGCGCGCGCTGCGGATCGGTGACCTGTCGCCGCGCGGCGGCGAAGTAGGATCACGAGCAGTGGCTGAGTTCCGCTACCTCGTCGTCGGCGGTGGTATGACCGGAGACGCGGCCTGTCGGGGGATCCGGGAGCACGATCCCGACGGCTCGATCGGCCTCTTCGCCGAGGAGGATCACGAGCCGTATGCGCGGCCGCCCCTCACGAAAGCGCTCTGGAAAGGGAAGCCCGAGGACACGATCTGGCGCGGGACTCCGGAGCTCGGCGTCGACCTCCGCTCGGGATGCACGATCGCGTCGCTCGACCTCGACGGTCGAACCGCGACCGACGATGCCGGGGAGACGCACTCGTACGAGCGCCTGCTGCTCGCCACGGGCGGCACCCCTCGCCGCCTGCCGTCCGCACCCGACGACGTCATCTACTACCGCACGGTCGATCACTACCACCGGCTTCGGTCGCTCGCCGGCGACGGGGTTCATGTCGCGGTGATCGGAGGAGGATTCATCGGCTCCGAGATCGCGGCCGCGCTGGCGATGAACGGGTGCAGCGTCACGATCCTCTTCCCGGACGAGGGCATCGGGGCCAAGGTGTTCCCGCCCGAGCTGGCCGCCTTCGTCAGCGACTACTACCGCTCGAAGGGGGTCGACGTCCTCGCCGAGGAGCTCGTCGAGGCGGTCGCCCGAACCAACGGCGGCTTCCGCGTGACGACGAAGAGCGGCCGCGAGGTCGAGGCGTACGCGGTCGTCGCCGGGCTCGGGATCGTCCCGCGCACCGACCTCGCCGAGCAGGCCGGCCTTCCCGTGGACGACGGAGTGATCGTGGACGATCGCGGGCGGGTCGACGGGCGTGACGACGTGTTCGCCGCCGGCGACGTCGCCAGGTTCCCGGTCGCCGCGCTGGGAGGCACCCGTCGCGTCGAGCACGAGAACCACGCCAACACGCACGGCCGGCACGTGGGCGCGAACATGGCCGGGGCCGACGCGCCGTACGACTACCTCCCCTACTTCTACTCCGACCTCTTCGAGCTCGGCTACGAGGCCGTCGGCGACGCCGACTCTCGGCTGGAGACCGTCGCCGAGTGGGCGAAGCCGAACCGCAAGGGCGTCGTCTGCTACGTGGAGGACGGAAAGCCTCGCGGCTTCCTGCTCTGGGACGTGTGGGACAGGGTGGACGCCGCCCGCAAGCTCATCGTCGCGGGCGAGCCGGTCGACGCAGGAGCGGTGCGCAGCCTGATGGACTGAGCGAGCGCGAGGGCGAGCACGTCGAAGACGACGTACCCGCTCGCGACACCGCTCGGCGGATTCCCCTGGGTCAGCCCCAGCCCGGGAACCGTCGCCTCCCACGTCCAGGTACCGAGCGCAGTGCCGTACAGCTCGAGCGCCGCGACGACGAGGAACACGCCCGCGTACACGGGGCGGCGAGTTCGCAGCAGCACCGCGATGAGAAACGTGCAGCCGATCGCGCCCGCGACATCGTTGGACGGCAACAGCGCGAGGCCGGCGATTCCCCAGGCCGCGGCGCCGACCGAGGCGATCGCGAGCGGAATGGCGGGGCGGGCGGCCGCGATCGTGGCGAGAGAGAGACCGGCAAGGTAGACGAGTCCGTGTCCCGGCGGCACGAAGGCAGGCAGGTTCTCGAGACGGTAGCCGTAGAGACCCCAGATC
>JBOHBD010000028.1:0-4920 GCA_050698195.1 Gaiellaceae bacterium | reverse complement strand
ATCGGTGCATGGCTCGACATCTCGTTCGTGCGCGGCAACCGAACGAACGCCGAGTACGCAGAGGACGGGACGTTCGAGTCGGTGACGGCCGAGCTCGAGGAGCGCGGCTGGACTGCCAGCCCTGCGCTCAAGCGCTACCTCGTCTACTACGCGGGTCCGGCCGAGAACCCGAACGTCTGCGGCACGGCGTTCCTCCCGATCATCGGCGACTTCGCGCAGTGGTCCGTCGTCTTCCTCGACGCGAATCCCGGCTGCGGTGCGCGTGACTTCGGCACCCCGGCGACGGGGGCGGGGATGTCCGAGGCGATCGCGCTGCAGGAGCTCGTGCACAACGAGGGCATCGTCCCGCTTCCGGCGCTGCACCAGTGCTGGGCATTCACGTTCCATATCTGCACCGCCGCGGCGGGGGCGATCCTCGAGACGCTCGACCCGGAGTCGGTGGACGTCATGTTCCCGTTCGTGACCGTTGCGCTCAGGGACAAGGCGCTCGACCGCGGCCGCGACGACTACTTCGAGCATCCGTTCGTCCATCGCGACATGGCCGACAGTCCGTTTTGGGAAGGCTAAGGCGAGAACCGTGAAGACATCGCTTCTCGTTGTGGTAGCGGGCGCGCTCGCACTTGTATCCGTCGCGGGCGCTACACATAACGCCGACGACCACTCTCCGAATATGCGCCTCGTCGCTCAGTTCGACGACAGCGGAACGTACTCGAGCGGGACGGACATCGCCTTCTGGAACGACGTCGCCGTCGCGGGGAACCTGAGCCCCGGAGGATTCCGGCTGCTGAAGCTTCCGAAGACCGACGACCCGTCGGCCGTCTTCACCGAGCTGGCGCAGTTCGACTGCAACGGCTCGCAAAGCGACGTCTCGATCTGGAAGACCCTCGTGTTCGTCTCGGTCGACGGGCCCCGGCAGACAGCTGCGTGCGACTCGCCGTCGGCATCGCCGTCGGGGGTCGAGGGCATCCGCATCGTCGACCTCGGCAGCCTCGACGGCCCGACGCCGACGCAGATCGCGTTCGTCCAGACGGACTGCGGTTCGCACACGCACACCCTCGTCCCGGACGAGGCGAACGGGCGGGTGCTGCTCTATGTCGAGTCCTATCCGCTGGGTGTCCAGACGCCGACCTGCAGCATCGCGACGCATCGAAAGATCTCGGTCGTCGAAGTGCCGCTCGCCGATCCTGCAGCCGCTCGAGTCATCGCGACGCCTGACGTCTCGCCCGCGATCGGCTGCCACGACGTCACGGTGCTCATCCCGCGCAAGCTGGCCGGCGGGGCGTGCATCACGGAGTCGCAGCTCTGGGACATCAGCGACCCGGCGCGCCCGAGGGTCCTGAGCCACATCGTCAACCCGGCGATCAACATCCATCACTCGACGACGTTCTCGTTCGACGGGAACACGCTGGCGATCGGCGACGAGCTGGCCGGGGCAACCGTCCCGCCCGGCTGCCTCGACGGGAACGAGCACCTGCCGATCGGCGCGATCTGGTTCTACGACGTCTCGAACCCGGCCGCACCCACGCTCAGAGGCACCTTCAGGATCCCGCAGGCGGTGACGTCGACGCTCTGCACCGCGCACAACTTCAACACGCTGCCGGTCCGGAGCCAGCGCGACCTGTTGACGTCGGCTTGGTACAACGGCGGCACGACCGTCGTCGACTTCACCGATCCGGCGAACCCGCGCCAGATCGGCTACTACATCGTCAAGTCGGGGGCCGTTTCGAACGCGTGGTCGTCGTACTGGTACCGCGACCAGATCTACGCGAGCAACCTCGGCGGGCGTGGGTTCGACGCGTTCTTCCTCGACGAGCCGGCGATCCAGCGGGACGCGGTGAAGCTGCGCCATCTCAACCCGCAGACGATGGAGGCGCTGCGGGGGCGTCGATGACCGCCGTCGGGAGAGGAGAGGTGAGCCGTCTTCCCAGGATGCGCCTCCGGCCTGGACTGGCCGTCGTGGCCGGCGCGATCGCCATGCTGGTCGGGGTCGTTCCCGCGGCCGGCGCGGACGACCCGCTCGATCCTGCCCACAACGTGCCGCTCGCCTGTGAGTTCGTGGGCACGTCGACCCTCGTGCCGCGCTCGGCCAAGAACATCGCGCACCTGGCGAACGTGTGCGGTTTCGTCGGTACGGACGTCGAGTTCCAATCGCGCACGGACGCCCGCGGCAAGGTCCACGACTTCGCTTTCGTCGGGACCATGGGATACGGAGCGAGAATCTTCGACGTCACCGATCCCGCCCATCCGTTCCAGGTCGGGGGGTACGCCGATCCCGGCTGGCAGAACGACGTGCAGGTCCGCGGCGACACGCTCGTCACCGCCTTCGACCCGCTCGTCGTGGCCGTGAACGCGTCCGCCTGCCTGCGGCAGTCGAACGCCACCGGGTCCGCTACGCGGGGCGGCGTCGACGTAGTCAGGCTCGTGTACGACGGCGTCCTCAACCGCTTCACGACGCGACTCGCGGGCTGCTACCTGAACACGATCTCGGGCGGCGCTCACAACGCGACCTTGCATCCGAGCGGAGACTGGCTCGCCGTCGACACGTCGTCGAGCGGGATCGAAGTCGTCGACCTGCGAGGCGGCCAGATCGCGTTCAAGGGCAAGATCGAGTCGGCGACGGGTGGAACGGCACACGACGTGTCCTTCTCCGCCGACGGCGACACGATGTACGTCGCGAGCCCCTCCGGGCCAGGCGGCGTCGGTGGCACGTTCATCGTCGACGTCTCGAACGTCCTAGACCAACTTCCTGCCCAGCAGCCGCCGCGGATCGGGTTCGTCTCTGAGAGCGCCCTCCCCGGCGGCTCGGCCAATCGGTACAACCTCACGACCGCGCACCAGTCCGACTCGAGCTCGGACGGCACGATCGTCGTGACCACCGACGAGCGGGGCGGCGGCCTGAGCCAGACGCAGTGCAACACGGATCCGAACGGAATCATCGGCGGCGCACACTTCTACGCGCTCGCGCCGATCGACGGCCGGCCGGACACCTCGACCGCAACTCCGTCGAACCCGGTGCGGCTGGGGACATGGTTCTACCCGAACCCGTTGCTGGCAGTCGACGCACTCGACCCTGCTCTGGCAGGACTCGGCCGAACCGAGCGCGCTTGCACGATCCATGTCTTCCGGAACGGCGGCAACGGCACGCATGGGCCGGGCGAGATCGCCCCCGGCTTCGACGGCGTCTCCCGCCTCCCGGCACGGCAGCTCGTCTCCGCCCACTACGGCGCGGGGGTGTGGCGGCTCGACTTCTCGTCGCGGCCGAGCGCGACGGACGGCATCGCCGAGGACCAGTTCACCGACTGGGGGAACACGCTCGGCTGGAACGTCATGCCGGGCGCCGACACGTGGTCGGCCAAGGAGTACAAGGGCTTCGTCTACGCGGGCGACATGGTGCGCGGCTTCGACGTCTACTCGTTCACCCCGTGCGACGGCGTCGGCTGCATCGTCGTGCCGGCGAACGTGCCCGGACGCGCGAGCGGCGGGGGCAACTCGTCCGCGACGACGGCAGAGCTCGACATCGTCGACGGCTCGAGCATCGGCGGCCGCGCGACGTTCGGCTTCGACGTCCTCTATCGAACGGGGCAGGTCGCTCCCGAGGGAGACCTCTCGTTCCGCGACCACACGCTCGACAAGAAGGTCGACGCAACCGCGATCACGTCGTTCCACGTGGCAGGTGGGAAGGCGACGTTCAGCGGCGTAGCAAACGTCGACGGCGTTCCGGGTATCCGCTTCGAGGTCGTCGTCGAGGACAACGGCGAGCCCGGTCGGAACGACCGGTTCCTGCTCTTCACCGCGGACGGGTACCTCGCCTCGGGCACGTTGAAGGGCGGGAACATCGAGGTCGAGCGCACCTGAATGCTCCTCCTCAACGTCAGGCCGCCTCGCCGGGTGTGACGAGGCCCGCATCAACGGGGATGTGCGCGGTACGGCCGCCCCGGTCAGCGGCCGTCCATCTCTTGGTCACGCTGTCTGTCCGAGTGCGCGAGCGTGCCGCCGCCGTCGGTACAGCCAGATCCCAATCGCCTGTCCGCCGAGCACCGCGACGACGGTGGAGATGAGTGGCGCCTTCGCTCGGGCCTTGCGCTCGCGGCCGTCGTCCCGATCGCGCTGGCCGCGGACACGGTCTCCATCGCGATCATGGAGCTGATCGACAACGCGACCATCCTGCTCGTGCCGGGAGCTATGGAAGCCGGTCTCGGCGACCTGCGGTTCTGGGTTCCTCTGCTCGGCGGCTTCGCGATCGCGTGGCCATTTCGCGTTCGCGGTCAACCGCGCGATGATCCGGCGCGGCAAGGGGCACGCGGTCGCGCACGCCCATCACTGACGGCGTCTAGAGCCCGAGCGGGTCGAGGATAAGGCGTCCGATCGTGATCGCGACGACGCTGGTCGCGATCGTGACCACTCGTGCCACCGTGCCCTCGTCGATCGGCCACTCGTGGATCGCGCGTGCCCGGCTCTCGAGGGCGTCGGCTGCGGCGAGGAGCTGGCGCGGCCGGTCCAGCGCCTCGAGCGTCCCGGCTGTCCGAACGGGCTCGTAGGCCTCGGCGTACAGCTTTCGCGCCGTCGCGAGCTCCGTCGCCTTTACCTCGAGCATCTGCCGGTGCAGGCGGACGAGCGAAAGGAAGAACGCCGCCAGACCGCTGCCCAGTACGACGAAGCCGATGACGACTCCCACGACGTCGGGCAGGCCGGTCAGCAGAACGGGGACGAGCCACGCGAGGAACATCCAGAGGCCCATGAACGCCACGTCGCCCAGCGGCTGCAGGCCCAGGCTCGGATCCACGCGCGCCGCGTTCGGATGGAGGCGCTCGCGCCCGAGACGGTCGAGGCCGACGTGGAGACAGCCGTACGTCCAGAGGAAGGTCCAGACCGCGATCCCGAGGACGACCCACGTCAGCCCTCGGAGCGCTGCCGCGGTCC
>JBOHBD010000027.1:0-3048 GCA_050698195.1 Gaiellaceae bacterium | reverse complement strand
CGTGAAGTCGAGCGTCGCCTCGAGCGCCTCCACGCGCCGGCGGAGGGCGTCGGGGAGCACGCGGTGGATCTTCGCGAGAGCTCCGTCGACCGACTCTGCCGAGCTGCTCAGCCCCAACCGCCGCGCCATGATCACGCCGAGGGCGACGGTGACCGCCTGGTCGTCGTCGAGCATCAGCGGGGGAAGCCGGTAGCCGGGGCGGATCCTGTAGCCGCCGCCGACACCGCGCTGCCCCTCGACCGGGATGCCGAGGTCCTGCAAAGCAGTCACGTAGCGCCGCACGGTGCGGCCGTCGACCCCGAGCCGATCGGCAATCTCGCGTCCAGTCGTCAGGGGGTACGTCTGCAGGAGCTCGAGCAGGTCGAGCAGGCGTGCGGTCGGGGCCAGCACGCGCAGAGTCAACCACAGATAGCGGGCGTGTCTCGCCCTATTTACGCGCTAGCGTCCGACGCGACGACGGCCCGGCGACGAACGGAGGCGGAGATGGGAAGCGTTGTGCAGCGCGAGGCAACGGCACGGGACTTCGACTTCTGGATGGGGAGCTGGAAGGTCCACAACCGGCGGCTGCGGGAGCGGCTCGCGGGCTCGGACGAATGGGACGAGTTCGAGGCCACGAGCGTTGCCCGCCCCCTGCTCGACGGGATGGGCAACGAGGACGAGTTCCGCACCGACTACGACGGCGGCTTCATCGGCATGTCGTTCCGATTCTTCGATCCCGAGAAGAAGCGGTGGTCGATCTACTGGGCCGACACCCGCCGCTGCGGCGAGCTCGACCCCCCGGTCCACGGCTCCTTCTCCGGCGACGTCGGCGTCTTCGAGGGGCGCGACACGTTCGACGGCCGCCCGATCCTCGTCCGCTTCACGTGGTCGGGTGTCACCTCCCCGACGCCACGGTGGGAGCAGGCGTTCTCGGACGACGGCGGCGAGACCTGGGAGACGAACTGGGTCATGGAGTTCACGCCCGCGGAGAGCGACCGATGAGCGTCGCCGCCGGACCCGGTGTCCGCACCGACTACCTCCACATCTCCAAGCTCATCCGACCGGCACCGGTCCTGACCCTCGACGACACGGTCCTGAAGTGGTACGACATCGCGCCGCTCGTCGCGCCCGTCCCGCGTGAGATGCACGACCGTGCACGCTCGGACCTGCGGGAGGCGTGGAGCTCGGGAGCGCTCGAGCTCTCGGGCGAGCTCGGCTTCGTGATCCTGCATCGCTGCGGCCAGAGCTTCTACTTCCTCCTCGTCTCGACCGCGTTTCGGCCGTGGCCGAGCGACGGGACGCACCGCCCGACCTTCTGCGTCTGGGAGCTCGGCGCCGTCTGCCACGAGCAGCGGGCCTGGAGCGAGTACCTCCGCTCCCGGCGAGACGAGAGCGCACGGGAGGCCTACCTGCAGGCCGTTCACGAAGGCGTGGTCTGACTCGAACGTGTGAGCGAACGCTCACGGCTCCCCGATGCCCCGTTGACGCTCGCCGTCGCGATCTTCGAACGCGGCTCGTACGGTGACGGCGACGCACCCAGCGACGCAGAGGAGGCCCCGAGCATGAGCACCGTCATGGACCGCGCGCGGACCGCGCGCCGAGAGCTCGTCGATTTCGACGGCCGGCTGATCGGCCCCGACGACGTGGACTACGACGACGCGCGTGCCGTCTACAACGCGATGATGGACAAGCGGCCGGCGCTGATCGCGAGGTGCGCAAGCCCCGACGACATCACGAGCGCGATCCTCTTCGCCAGCGATTACGAGTTCCCGCTGGCCGTCCGTGGCGGCGGCCACGGCGTCGCCGGGTCGAGCATCTGCGACGAGGGAATCGTGATCGACCTCTCGCTGCTCAAGGACATCGAGGTCGACGCAGATGCGCGCACGGTGCGCGCCGGCGGCGGCTGCGTATGGGGTGAGCTCGACCGCGCGACGAACGAGCACGGGCTTGCGACACCGGGTGGGATCATCTCCACGACGGGGATCGGCGGCCTCACGCTGGGGGGCGGCCTCGGGCATCTGAGCCGGAAGTGCGGGCTCACGATCGACAGCCTGCTCGAGGCGGATCTCGTGCTCGCCGACGGCGAGCAGGTTCGCGCGAGCGCCGACGAGAATCCCGACCTCTACTGGGCGATCCGCGGCGGCGGCGGCAACTTCGGCGTCGCGGTCTCCTTTCTCTTCCGCCTGCACGAGGTGGACACCGTCGTCGGCGGCCCGACGTTCTGGCCGGTCGAACGAAGCGCCGACGCGCTGTCCGCCTACCGCGAGTTCCTGCCGGGCGCACCGCGGGAGCTGAACGGCTTCTTCGCGTTCGCCACCGTTCCCCCTGCTCCGCCGTTCCCGGACGCGCTCCACCTGCGCGAGGTCTGCGGCGTCGTCTGGTGCTACGTGGGCACCGAGGAGGACGCAGCTTCGGCGATGGCGCCGCTGCTCGAGTCCCTACCCGACCCCCTGCTCCATGCGGTCGGGTCGGCGCCGCATCCCGACCTCCAGAGCGCCTTCGACGCGCTCTATCCGCCCGGTGACCGATGGTACTGGCGCGCCGACTTCGTCACGGAGATCCCGGACGAGGCGGTTCATCTGCACGCCCGGTTCGGCGCCGAGCTGCCGACCATGAAGTCGACGATGCACCTGTACCCGATCGACGGCGCGGTCCACGATGTGGGTCGGTCCGAGACCGCGTGGAGCTACCGCGACTCGCGCTGGGCCACCGTCTACGCCGGCGTCGATCCGGACCCGGCGAACGCGGATGCGATCCGCAGCTGGAGCACCGCCTACCACGAGGCGCTGCACCCCTACTCGGCCGGCGGCGCGTACGTGAACATGATGATGGACGAGGGGCAAGAGCGCGTGCGCGCCAGCTACCGCGAGAACTACGAGCGGCTGGCTCGAGTCAAGGCCACGTACGACCCCGACAACCTGTTCCGCCTGAACCAGAACATCGTCCCCGGATAACGTGGCCGAATCGGTCCACGAAGCCCGCCGCCTTGGCGGGCTTCCGCTTTGCGCAAAGATCTAGCGCGGTGACCGCGACGGAGTTCGGACACCTCGGGGCAGAACAGGTAGCCGC
>JBOHBD010000026.1:0-5458 GCA_050698195.1 Gaiellaceae bacterium | reverse complement strand
GAGCGGGATCGTCTCCACCGGCTGCTCGAGCAGCTCCAGGAGGGGGTCATCGCAGTCGACCGCGATCTCACGGTCGAGTTTGCGAACACCCGCGCGCACGCCCTGCTCGGGCCGGGGCTGACTCCGGATCGCCCTCTACCGGATCCGTGGCCCCACTTCTCGCTCCGTGACGCGGTGGGCTCGCTCTTCACGTCCGGTTCCGAGGCTCGCACGATCCGCACGAATCCGACCGCATCGACCACCTACGTCGTCGCCTTGCTGCCTCCGACCCCGTCCTCGCAGGCAGGAGTGATCGTGATCACCGACGTCACGGAGGACGAGCGCCGGGAGCGGGCGGAGCGCGAGTTCGTCATGAATGCCGCGCACGAGCTGCGAACCCCGCTGGCCGCGATCGCGAGCGCGGTCGAGGTGCTCCAACAGGGTGCGAAGGAGGAGCGCGCCGATCGCGACCGCTTCCTCGCCATCGTGGAGCGACAGACCACGCGGCTGACGAGGCTGGCGCGCGCCCTGCTCACCCTCGCACGGGCGCAGACTCGATCCGAGCCGATACGGCTGGAGCCGGTTCCCGTCTCGGCGCTCGTACATGAGATCGCGGCGGATGCGGGGAAGCCAGACATCGTCGTCGACGTGTGCTGCGACCCGGTGGACGTACGCGCCCACAGAGAGCTTCTCCACCAGGCGCTCGAGAACCTCATCTCGAACGCGCGCAAGCACGGGGGCGGGCCCGTGACGATTCAGGTCGCTCACGACGACGACGACGAGCATGTCCGCGTGGCGGTGACCGACACGGGACGCGGCATGGAGCCGCGCGACACCGAACGGGTGCTCGACCGGTTCTACCGAGCCCCCGGCTCGAACGACGACGGGTTCGGCCTCGGTCTCTCCATCGTGCGCGAGGTCGTCGAGGTGATGGGCGGGACGATGTCGATCGACAGCCGCCCGGAAAGAGGGACGACCGTCTCCATCGTGCTGGAATCGGCCGGAACGGCGAGGTCGTGCAGGTGAGCCCACGCGTGCTCCTCGTGGACGACGAGCAGGACATCGTCGAGCCCGTGAAGTACGCCCTCGAGCGAGAAGGCTTCGAGGTGACGGCAGTCGAGGAAGGCGTGTCCGCGATGAACCTGGCGCGAAGCCAAGAGTTCGATGCGGTCATCCTGGACATCATGCTCCCGGACATGTCCGGCATCGACGTTTGCCGGACGCTCCGAAGCGAGGGCGACGTACCGATCGTGATGTTGACCGCCCGCGACGCCGAGGTCGACCGCGTGCTCGGTCTCGAGCTCGGGGCCGACGACTACGTTACGAAGCCGTTCTCGACCGCCGAGCTGGTCAGCCGCGTCCGGGCGATCCTCCGCCGGCGGGAGCTCGACCGCGGCCCGAGGTCGCGCAGCGAGCTCCGTGTGGGCGGAATCACGATCGACCTCACCCGCCACGCGGTCGCGGTCGACGGCCGCGCGGTCGGCCTCACGCCGTCCGAGTTCCGCTTGCTGCTGATGCTCGCGGACGAGCCCGAGCGCGCGTTCACGAGACACCAGATCATGGAGCACCTCTGGCAGACGCCGTACGTCGGCGACACGCGCGCGTGCGACGCGCACATCTCGAACCTGAGGCGCAAGATCGAGCGGGACCACCTCCATCCCGAGCGAATCGTCACCGTGCGCGAGGTCGGATACAAGCTCGTCGCGGCGTGAGATCAGACCGGGCGTCTTCGGAAACCTTCACACAGCGCTGACCGCGTCGTAACCGACGCGGACTCGTCGCTCAGACGGGCTCCCTACGTTCGAGAGCACGACATTCGAAACCAGAACGGCCACCCCGCCCCACGCGGGGGCGGATTGCCGGGGCGGGGTCGGCCGGCGAGGAGGTTCCGATGACGGAGACACGGCCGGGCGACCGCCCGCCTAGAAGGAGAGCAGCCGCCGGGATCGGCGTCGCCGCAGTGCTCTCGGCTGCAGTGACGGCACTGCTGGTGCCGCTGAGCGGGTCGGCTCTGCCCCAGGCCGCGCCGGTCAACACAGCCGCGCCGACCATCAGCGGCGTACCGGCGAAGGGCGAGACGCTCACCGCGAGCCCCGGCACGTGGACGGGGACGCCCCCGATCACGTTCACGTACGCCTGGTTGAGGTGTGACGACAACGGAGCGAGCTGCGACCCGGTGGCGGGTGCGTCCGACCAGACGTACGTCCTCGGCTCGGGCGACGTCGGCAACCGGATCCGAGTTCGCGTCACGGCGTCGAACAGCGACGGGACCGCACCGGACGTGTTGTCGGATGCGACCGCCGAGGTCACCGAGGGCACGCCGGTCAACCAGGTCGAGCCGCAGATCTCGGGCACGCCCACCGAAGGCCAGACGCTCACCGCGACCAACGGCACCTGGGCGGGGAGCCAGCCGATGACGTTCACCCACCAGTGGGTTCGCTGCGGCACGGACGGCGGCAACGCCGACGGGAGCAACTGCGTCGTCATCTCGGGCGCGACGAAGACGACGTACACCCTCGCCGCGGCCGACGTGGGCGCGAGGCTGCGCGTCCGCGTCACGGCCACGAACTCGTCCGGTGCCACGACCGACGCCTCGAACGCGACGCAGGTCGTCGCGTCCGGGAAGTCTCCCGTCAACACGAAGAGGCCGGCGGTCTCGGGCTCGATGGTCGAAGGAGCGACGGTCATGCTCGACCGTGGAACCTGGTCCGGCGCGACGTCGTTCAGCTACCAGTGGCTCCGCTGCGACAGCGCCGGCGGGCGCTGCGTGGGTATCGCCGGCGCCACCGGGACGTCGTATCGGCTCACTGCGAGCGACGTCGGGCACAAGATCCGCGTGAACGTCACGGCACGGAACAGCCGTGGCCCCACGACGGTCATGACCGGGGAGTCGGCGACGGTCGCCCCGGCGGGCCCGGCGGGAATCATCGCCCTCCCGAACGGCGAGCGATCGATCCCAGCCACGAGCGTCCCGAGGACGGAGCGCCTCATCGTCTCCGACGTCCGGTTCACGCCCAACCCGGTGCGCTCCCGCACCGCGCCGATCACCGTCCGCGTGCGGGTGAAGGACACGCGCGGCTTCGCCGTGCGCGACGCGCTCGTGTTCGTCCGCTCGACGCCCCTCGTGACGCGGGGCGAGAACCGGCAGAGGACGGGAGCGGACGGCTGGGTCTCCTACCGGGTGCTGCCGCGGTTCACGTTCCCGCGGCCGAGGAACGGCTACAACGTCCAGTTCTTCGTCAAGGCGTACAGAGCCGGCGACCACCCGCTGGCCGGGATCGCGGGCTACAGGCTGGTACAGGTCAGGCTCGCGCGCTGAGTAGCACGGAGCCTCGACACGAAGAGCGCGAAGGGCCTCGCGGGAGGCCCTTCGTGTCTCTCTGCGTCAGGGCTCAGCCGACCAGGATGCCGGTGACGTACATCGCCGCGATCCCGGCAACGAAGCCGCCGATCGCGTAGCCCGAGCGAAGCCCTCCGGGTGCGTGGCGCGCGACGTAGCGCGCCACCTCGACGACGACCTGGAGGGCGGCGCCTGCGGCGATCGCGAAGAAGAGCACGCCGAGGACGTCGCTCGAGATGTAGCCGCCGATCCAGGCGCCGAGGATCGTCGGCGCGCCCGCGACGAGCGCGAGGGCGGCGAGCGTCAGGATCGTCACGCGGGCCCGCGCCAGCGGCGCGGCGATGCCGAGCCCCTCGGTGACGTTGTGGATCATGAAGCCGACGATGAGGAAGGTCCCGAGCTGGAGCTCGCCGAGCGCGAACGACGCGCCGATGGCGAGCCCTTCGCCGAGGTTGTGGACGCCGATCCCGATCGCCACGAGGAGGGCGAGGGTGAAGCCCGTCGCAGCCGATCCCCCGGTCAGCCTCCCCGCGAGCGCGGTCATTCCGAGGAAGCTGAGCGCGACGCCGAGGAGGACGAGGCCGCTGCCCCCGAGGCCCGAGGGGAGCAGCGCCTGCAGCTCGAACGCCTCAGCCAGCGCCTCGACGCCGAGGAACGTGAGCAATCCGGCGGTAAGGGCCATGAACGCCGAGAGCCACGCGGCGCTCGCTTGGCGCAGCGCCGGAAGCCAGAGCAGCCCGAGCGTGACCGGCAGGAGACCGACGAACGCTCCGATCAGCGCGTAGCCGAAGAAGCCTTCGACGGACGGCGACGGCGTCTCGACCGCCGCGGGGATCTCCTCGACCGTCTCGATCCCCGTCGAGCTGGTCACGCCGACGGTGATCGGGTCACCGTCGACCCAGTCGAACGGGACGACGATCGTGCTCGAGCGGAGCCGGCCGAGCGTCGTCGGGCCGTCCACCGTGTAGGGCACGATCGCGTCGTCGACGTTGACGTTGGCGATCGTCAGGTCGTCCGGCTGCGGATTTCGCACCGTGATCCGGATCTCTCCCGGTGAGAACTCGACCCGGCGGATGTCGAACTCGTCCGCCGGCGGCGGGTTCGTGCCGACGAGGTCGACGAGCGACGAGCCGCTCGTGACGACGGCGCCGACGGCGAGCGCGAGCAGCAGCACGGGCACGACGGCCCACAGGCGCCAGCCCACGCGCCCGCGCACCGACGCCGAGCCGGCCTCCATCAGTCGACGACCTCGAAGAAGCCCATCCAGCCGAGCTCGGCGAACTCCGACTGGTGCGCGTGGAACATGAAGTGGCCCGTGTTCGCGAAGTCGATCTCGAGGACGCCGCGCTGGCCCTGGCACTGCATGACGGTGTCCGTGTACTCCCAGTGGTCGCCGGTGCCCGTGGGCTGGTGCCGGAAGAAGTCCCCATGGAGGTGGAAGGAGTTGACGGGGTCGAACTCGGTCAGGTTCGCGAGGTAGATGCGCACCGTCTCGGAGCGCCTCACCCGGATCGGGTAGCGCGCGTAGTAGAACGAGCGCCCGTTGACCGTGTAGAAGTTGTTCTCGCCGTCCGCGTCGGTGTCGAACCCGTTCATCACCATCACGAGCTCCTGCGCCGGCGGGCGCGGCTCGCGCGGATCGACGATGAACGCGCCGTAGAGGCCCTTGTGGATGTGCTTCTTCAGCGGCGTCGTATGGCAGTGGTAGAGGTGCAGCCCGGCCGGCTTCGCCGGGAACTCGTAGGTGAACTCCTCGCCCGACTTCACGACCTCGAAGAAGCCCATCCAGCCGAGTTCGGCGAACTCGGACTGATGCGCGTGGAACATGAAGCGGCCGGTGTTCGCGAAGTCGATCTCGATGATCCCGCGCTCGCCCTGGCAGAGCATGATCGTGTCCGTGTACTCCCAGTAGTCGCCCGTGCCGGTGGGCTGGTGACGGAAGAAATCACCATGCAGGTGGAACGAGTTGACGAGATCGAACTCGGTCAGGTTCGCGAGGGAGATGCGCACGGTCTGCGAGCGGCTGACCCGGATCGGATGCTTCTCGTAGTAGAACGCCGGCCCGTTGACGGAGTAGAAGTTGTTCTCGCCGTCCCCGTCGGTGTCGAAGCCGTTCATCACCATCACCAGCTCCTGCGC
>JBOHBD010000025.1:0-2979 GCA_050698195.1 Gaiellaceae bacterium | reverse complement strand
CGCCTGCTCCCACGCCTCGGGGCCGACCTCCATGCCGCCAACCAGCCGGCGGGCGCTCGCGACCTGTGCGGCGACCGCTCCAGGCGAGCCCTCGAAGAGCACGAGGACACTCCCCGGATGGAGGACGTCGAGCGCGCTCGGCTGGAGCTGCGACTCGAGAAGCGCGGCGACCACGGACACGGCATCGTCGGCCTCGACGGCGAGTGTCCGTGCCGCCTTCGGGAGCGGGTGCAACCGGAAGCTCGCACGCGCGATGAGCGCGAGCATTCCCCGCGAGCCGCAGACGAGGCGCGCGAGGTCGTAGCCCGCGACGTTCTTGACCACCTTTCCACCTGCGCTCGCGACCGTCCCGTCCGCGAGCACGAGCGTCACTCCGAGGACGAGGTCCCGCGGCGCGCCGAAGCGGTGCCGCAACGGTCCGGAGAGGTTTTCGGCCAAGAGCGCACCGACGGTCGGATCTCCCGGCGGATCGAGGGAGAGGCGTTGCCCGTGCGCTTCGAGCGCGCCCTGAAGCGCAGACAGGCGCACCCCTGCCTCGACGGTGCAGGTGAGGTCTCCTGCCTCGTGCTCGAGGATCCGGTCGAGGCCGTGGGTCGTGAGATCCTCGCCGATCCGCAGCCGCAGTCCCTCCGCGTTGGCTGCAGCCAGCGTCTCGGCCGCCTCCGCCAGGCTAGAGACGCTCGGCAACTGCGATCCTCTCGAGCGGGTGAACGCGATACGGCCCGGGCACCTCGCCGCAGAGCCGCGGCGTGGGGATCACCTTCCCGGGATTGCAGAGCCCTTCGGGATCGAACGCGAGTCGCAGCCTCTCGAAGACCTCGAGGTCTCGCTCCGAGAACATCCTCGGCATCGAGCACGCCTTGTCCATGCCGACACCGTGCTCCCCGGTGAGGGAGCCGCCCGCGTCGAGGCACACCTCGAGGATCGCCTCGGCGAGCTCGCGGGCGGTCTCCGTCTCGCCCCGCTCCGCGTCGTAGAGGACGAGCGGATGGAGGTTGCCGTCGCCCGCATGGAACACGTTCCCGACCCTCAGGCCGTGGGCCGACGACAGCTCCGCGATGCGCCGCAGCACCTCCGGGAGCCGCGTCCTCGGCACGACTCCGTCCTGGACGTAGTAGTCCGTCGCGACGCGCCCCATCGCCGCGAAGGCGGACTTGCGCCCCTTCCAGAGGAGCGCGCGTGCGACCTCGCTCGCCGCGGTGCGAAGCTCGAACGCGCCCGACGCGGCGCAGATCCTCTCGACCTCGACCGCATCCTCCTCGACCTGCGCGGCCACGCCGTCCAGCTCGACGAGGAGCACCGCTCCGGCTCCCGCCGGGTAACCGGGGGCGACCGCGAGCTCCGCGGCCTCGATCGTCAGCCGGTCCATCATCTCGATCGCTGCCGGGAGGATCCCCGCGGCGATGATCTCCGAGACCGCCGCGCCCGCGGCGTCGGTCGTCTCGAAGCCTGCGAGCAGCGTACGCACGGCCTCGGGCACACGAACGAGCCGGAGCGTGATGCGCGTGGCGATCCCGAGCGTGCCCTCCGACCCGACGAGAACGCCGAGGAGGTCGGGGCCGTCCGGGTCGAGCGCCTTGCCGCCGAGGTCCACGACCTCGCCGTCGGGCAGGACGAGCGTCAGGCCGGTGACGTGGTGCACCGTGAACCCGTTCTTCAGGCAGTGGGCTCCGCCGGAATTCTCGGCGACGTTGCCGCCGATCGTGCACACCTGCTGGCTCGAGGGATCCGGGGCGTAGAAGAACCCCGCGTCCGCGACCGCGCGCGTGACGTCGAGGTTGGCGACGCCCGGCTCGACGACGATGCGCTGGCTCGCGAGGTCGACCTCGAGGATCCGGTTCATGCGCGCGAGCGAGACGACGACGCCTCCCGCGACCGGAGTCGCCCCGCCCGAGAGCCCCGTGCCCGCGCCGCGGGCGACGAACGGAACGTGCTCCCGGTGACACGCCCGCAGGACCGCCTGCACCTCTTCGGTCGAATCGGGGAGCACGACGAGCTCGGGCACCGCGCGGTGCCCGGTCAGGCCGTCGCACTCGTAGACGCGGAGCTGCTCGTGCTCGGTCACGACGTGCTCGCGTCCCAGCGCCCGCCGAAGCTCTGCGACGAGGGAAGCGGTGACGGCCATACGACGAGTCTAGGGCCGCGGGCTCGCCTGCTCGGCGGAGCTCACGGGCTCCTCGGGCTGCTCTGGGCGCTCATGCGGCCCAGAACTCCTCGAACGCCTCGAGGTCGGTGGGGAGAGCGAGGACCTCGCGGACGAGCCCGTCTGCGATCCGGAAGAGGAGCACCTGGTCGAGCTCGAGGGTGCGTCCGCGGCGCGTTCCCGTCGCGGTGTAGAGCGCGGCTGCCCGCTCGTCGCTCGCGAGGACGTCGCGGAGCGCCGAGCGGTACGTCCCGTCGGTCTCCTTGGGGAGGCGGGCGAGGAAGCGGAAGATCTCCTCGCGGCCGTGGTAGACGCCCGCCATCGCGCTGCGGCCCGGCACCGTCCAGACGGCGTCCTCTGCGAAGAGGCCACGCAGGGCGAACCCTTCCTTGCGCGCGAACGCGTCGAAGATCGTCCGGACGAGGGCACCGGTCTCAGCGGCGCCCACGTTCTTGCTCCCAGCGAGCGATGAGCCCCTCGACGTGCCTGCGCTGGGCGTCGCTGAAGGGGACGAGGGAGACGAGCCGGCGCGCCTCGGCGGGATCGTCGTTCGCGACCGCGGCCTCGAGGTGCTCCCGCATCGGCGTCGGCTGCCGGAGCTGCCGTCGTAGCCAACGCAGCAGGCTCACGGTTGCCTGGTCGGTCACGGCTGCACGCTACCCCTTCCGAGGCGACCGCTCTCTACAGGCGTTACGCGTCCTCGGGGTCTTCGGTGTCCTGCTCGTCGTCCGCTGCCGGCGCACCGTCGGCCGGCGCTGTGCCGTCGTCGGCGAGGCTGTACGCACTCAGGCGTGAGGAGAGGCCGTCCATCCAGTCGACCGTCTCGAGCTCGTCGC
>JBOHBD010000024.1:0-2254 GCA_050698195.1 Gaiellaceae bacterium | reverse complement strand
GTAGCGAGGTCGTTGCGGTCGACGTCGACGAGGCAGGCCTCGCGGACGCGGCGGGCGCCGGAGCCGAGACGGTCGCGTGCGACCTCACCCGCGCCGACGAGCGGGCGCGCCTCTACGAGGTCGCCGGCGAGATCGACGGGCTCGTCAACGCGGCCGGGATCCTTCGCGTCGTCGCGATCCCCGATGTGACCGAGCAGGACTGGGACGCGGTCCTCGCCGTCAACGTGAAGGCGCTC
The DNA here is from genome assembly GCA_050698195.1 of Gaiellaceae bacterium. Taxonomy (GTDB): domain Bacteria; phylum Actinomycetota; class Thermoleophilia; order Gaiellales; family Gaiellaceae; genus GMQP-bins7. The sequence continues at coordinate 2,018 of JBOHBD010000024.1, read as the reverse complement.
TTCTTCGTCGCGCGTGACCTCGGGATGCGGATGCCTGAAGGCGCGAGCATCGTCAACCTCTCGTCGGTCAGCGGCAAGAGCAACGCCTCGACCGACGCGATCGCATACGGAGCCTCGAAGGCAGCCGTTCTCGCGATCACGCGCGGCCTCGCCCACTACCTCGGGTCGCGAGGCGTCCGGGTGAACGCCGTCCTGCCGGGGATCACGGACACGCCGATGCAGGAGAGGTTTCTCGCCGAGGCAGGCGCGATCCGCGGCGTGATGCCCGAGGCCCTCCACGAGGAGCGGCTCAAGACGGTGCCACTCCAGAATCGCGGTTGCACGCCACGCGAGATGGCCGACGCGATCAGCTTCCTCCTGTCCAGCTCGGCGAGCTACGTCACGGGTCAGGCCCTTGCGGTCGACGGCGGCCTGGTCATGTACTAAGGACACGCGTTGAGTACGAGGCCGCATCGGAACATCTCGGGCAGCACCAGGCCGCTCCCGACGACGCTCACCTGGTCGGAGACGCTCCGCAAGCGCGTCCGCACCGGCGACTGGCAGGACCAGGCAGTCTCGACGACGCGGAAGATCCACGAGTCGATCGACGGCGACGAGTGGGAGCTCGCAGCGCAGCTGATCGACTACTGGATGGAGGAGGCGAAGGTCGTCTACGTCATCTACCAGGTCTGGGACGAGGGGTTCGTCTCCTACCTGCGGAGCAAGGGCGTCCCTGACGACGAGATCGACGCGGAGGTCGAGCGGCTTCGCACGCTGCTCGCGTTCCCGGACGGAGAGCCGTTCGAGACAGTTGCACGGTGGGAAGCGCTCGGCGTGCAGGCCGGTCTGCTCGCGAACAGATTGCGCTCCTATGAGACGTCCGCCACCGACGCGCGCGCTGCAATCACCGAGCTGCAGGAGGGATGGCGCCAGCTCCACGACCGCGGCGCGGACTTTCAGGCCGGGATGCTGACGTTCATCGCGCGGCGATTCGGCGAGGCCACGATCGAGGAAGCGTTCGCGAGCGTGCTCGAGCCGTACCTGCAGGAGCGATACAAGTCATTCGACGTCCGCGAGCGCCCGTACGAGGAGACGCTCGAGCGAAACCTCTACCTCTCCGTGGAGGCGATGCGGGGCCACCTGGTCGGGCCCGATCGGAACGGCGACATGGAGGTCGACGAGCTCGACGACCGCTACGTGATCAGCTTCGATCCGTGCGGCTCGGGCGGCCGTCAGCAGCGCGGCGACACGGTCGAGGGCACGCCGTCCCGCGCGGAGCCGCCCTACGGGTTCGGCGTCACCCAGGAGGAGCACGACTGGGCCTGGAACGAGAAGGGCGTCTGTTACTACTGCTCGCATTGCTGCTTCGCGCTCGAGTACTGGCCGGCGAAGCACTGGGGCCATCCGCTCCGCGTCGTCGACTCGCCGCTCTATCCACACGAGACCAGCGGACCGAATCCGAAGAAGTGCACCTGGACGATCTACAAGTCGCTCGAGGCGATTCCACCCGAGGCCTACGAGCGCCTGGGAATGCGCAAGCCGGAATAGGTCATGTCACGGCCGCCCTTCGTCGACACCCACGTCCACTTCTACGATTTCTCGCACCCGACGCTGCGCTGGGACTGGCTCCTGCCCGAACCGCTGCTCGACGTCAGCGGCGTTCTCGGCGACTACGGCGAGATCAGATCCCGCCGCTACACGGCGGACGACTTCGTCGCCGAGACGCGCTTCCAGAACGTCTCGGGCGTCGTGCACGTGCAGGCCGCGATCGGCAGCCCGGACCCGGTCGAGGAGACCCGCTGGCTCGACGAGGCCGCGGAGCGGAGCGGTGTGCCGCACGGGATCGTCGCGTACGCCGATCTTGCGCAGCCCGATGCCGAGCGCATGTTGGAGCGCCAGACGGAGTTCGCACGCGTGCGCGGCATCCGCGACCGGCGCTACGACGACTACCTCACAAACGAGGCGTGGCTCCGCGGCTTCGCCCTGCTCGAGCGCTTCGGGCTCGTCCTCTGCGACGACCCGCTGGTCGAGGGGATGGG
>JBOHBD010000023.1:0-2721 GCA_050698195.1 Gaiellaceae bacterium | reverse complement strand
CGTCTGTCGTCACCGCGGCTCCCTCGTGTGCGAAGGGTCGGGCCAGCGCGCGACCCTCCAGTGCCCCTACCACGCGTGGACGTACGGGCTGGACGGCAGGCTCGTGGCTGCTCCCCGATTCTCCCGCGAGGGCGGGACCGACCGCGAGCAGCTTGGACTCCTTCAGCTGCAGCTCGACACGTGGGGCCCTCTCGTGTTCGTCAACCCCGACGTCGACTCTGCGCCGCTGGACGAGTTCCTTGGCGACGTCCCCGACCGGATCGAGCGAGCAGGGATCGACCTCGGCTCCCTTCGCTTCCTCCAACGGTCCGAATCGGAGCTCGCGGCGAACTGGAAGATCTCGGTCGAGAACTTCCTCGAGTGCTACCACTGCCCCGTCGCCCACCCCGGGTTCTCGGCCGTCGTGGACGTGTCACCCGACGCGTACCTCCTCGAGACGCGCCGCTGGCGCATGTCCCAGACAGGGCCGCCGAGGCCCGACCCACGCGGCTCGTACGACCCCTCGGGCGAGGTCGAGCGCGGGCAGTTCCACTTCCTCTTCCCGAACACCGTGGTGAACGTGATGCCCGGGAAGCCGAACATCTCGATCGGCCCGATCGTTCCCGTCGCGCCCGAGCGGACATACCGCCTGCTCGACTACCTCGTCGCGACCGACGCCGAGGAGACATGGGTCGAGGAGATGCTGGCCTTCGACAGCCAGGTCGGCGCCGAGGACACCCGCCTCGTCGAGCGCGTCCAGCAGGGGGTCCGGACCCGCCTTCTCGACGAGGGCAGGCTCCTCCCCGAATCCGAGCGCCTCGTCGCGCACTTCCAGGCGCTCGTGCTCGAAGCTCTCGCCTGACCACCCCGGGGAATAGCTCCGATTGGTTAACGTCCCGCGCGCATGAGGATCAGCCTCACGCCGAAGACGACCGAGTTCTTCACCCTGTTCGGACGCGCGGGGGAGAACGCGCTCGAGGTGGCGCGGCTCGTGGAGCGGCGGTTCCGGGAGCATCCGAACTCGGGTGTCACACAGGAACAGGTGAAGGCGGCGGAGACCGACGGCGACGAGATAACGCGCGATCTCATCACCCTGCTCAACACGCAGTACGTCACGCCCTTCGATCGCGAGGACATCTACCTGCTCGCCACGGAGATCGACGACGTCGTCGACTACCTCGAGGAGGCGTCGGACCTGCTCGGGCTGTACGGCGTCGAGATGCCGACCCGCCACGCCGTCGAGCAGTGCGCAGTGATCGTCCGCGCCTGCGAGCAGCTCGCCGTCGCCTGCGACAACCTCAAGGGGATGCGCGGAGTCCAGGAGGCGCTCGTCCAGCTCAAGGAGCTCGAGGACGAGGGCGACGGCATCCTCCGCGACGCGCTCGCGTCGCTCTTCCGCGACGAGGGGATCGACCCGCTGATCGTGATTCGCTGGAAGGACATCTACGAAGGGCTCGAGCGAGCTCTCGACGCCTGCGAGACGGCCGCGAACGTGATCGCGAACATCGTCGTGAAGAGCCGGTAGGCGCGTGGAGGCGACGCTCGTCGCGGTCGTCGCGGTCGCGCTCTTCTTCGACTTCACGAACGGCTTCCACGACACCGCCAACTCGATCGCCACCACCGTGTCCACGCGCGCGCTGAGCCCGCGGCGCGCCGTGGCGATGGCCGCCGTGCTGAACTTCGCCGGGGCGTTCGTCTCCTTCGAGGTGGCGGCGACGATCGCACGGGGGATCGTCGATCAGAGCGCGATCGCCCTCGACGTCGTCCTCGCGGGGCTCGTCGGCGCGATCGCCTGGAACCTGGTGACGTGGTTCTTCGGGCTGCCGTCGAGCTCGAGTCACGCGCTCATCGGCGGGATTGTCGGCTCGGCCGTAGCCGCGTCGGGCTGGGACGTCGTGCAGTGGGGCGGGCTGAAGGAGAAGGTGCTCGCCCCCTCGCTCCTCGCGCCCTTTCTCGGCGTCGCCGGGGCGTTCGTCATCATCCTCGCGATCACGTGGCTGATCGCACGCCGGTCACCCTCGCGCATGAACGCGGGCTTTCGGCGCGCGCAACTCGTCTCGGGAGGATTCGTCGCGTTCACCCACGGGACGAACGACGCCCAGAAGACCATGGGCATCATCGCGCTCGCGCTCGTCGCGTCGGGCCATCTCTCGGCCGACTTCGACCGGCCTCCGCTCTGGGTGATCGTCTCGGCCGCCCTGGCGATGGCAGCCGGGACGTACGTGGGCGGCTGGCGCATCATCAGGACGCTCGGCCAGAGAATCGCGAAGATCGACCCGCCGCAGGGGTTCGCCGCCCAGACGGCGTGCGCGGGGATCCTCTGGGGGACGGCCCACTACGGCCTCCCGGTCTCGACGACCCACACGATCTCGGGCAGCGTCCTCGGGGCCGGTGCCATCAGGGGCTTCTCCGCCGTCCGCTGGGGGGTGGCCGGAAACATCCTCCTCGCCTGGATCTTCACGATCCCCATGTCCGGCGTCGTCGGCGGCCTGATGCAGCTCGTCACCCGGGCTCCGGGAGGGACCCTGCTCGTGGTCGTGCTTGCGATCGCGATTGCCGCCGCAGCCTTCCTCGGCCGCCGTTACGAGACGCGGAGGCTCGTTCCCGCACACGCCTGACTGCATGCGGCCACCCGGCCGATGGGGTGACAGGCCGCCGTGTACGCGTGGTAGCCGTTCGGTGAACGCCTACAGGAGCGGGCGCGGGTCGTGCGAGGCGTCGGTGAACTCGCGGAACTCGCCG
>JBOHBD010000022.1:0-4402 GCA_050698195.1 Gaiellaceae bacterium | reverse complement strand
TCGACGCAGCGTCCGCGGCTCTCCGGAGCCTGGCGGCGGACCCGAGCTTGCGCGAGGCCTTCGGGATGCGCTCGCGTGAGCTCGCGCAGGACTGGGGCTACGGCCCGAGCGTCGCCGGCTTCCTGGCCGCAGTGCGCGAGGCGGTGTCAGACATCGGACGAACGACGGTGCGGGACTGACCCGACCGTGCGTGTCCGATCGAGGCTGGGCGAGTCGTGAGACGATCGCGACGGTGCGTGCATCGCCTGTGCGTTGATTGTTTCTGTCTCTGTGCACGCTGGTCTTGACGAATCCCGGTGTCTGACACCGCTAGCCTTGCGCCCGTGCCGAACGATCGCGGTCGGCCCCGCATCCTCGTCCTCAACCAGTACTACTGGCCGGGGGTCGAGGCGACCGCCCACCTGCTGACCGAGCTCTGCGAAGCACTCGCCGAGAGCTACGAGGTCGAGGTCGTCACCGGCGTCCTGCACGGGCACGAGGAGGCTCCTCGTGAGGCGGAGCACAACGGCGTGCGGATCGTCCGCGTATCCTCGACGTCCTACGAGCGCTCGGAGCTGGCGCGCCGGGCCCTGAACTACTTCTCCTACCTGGGCGCGGCGCTCACCTACGCCTTGCGCGCTCCCGCGCCCGACCTCGTCCTCTGCATGACCGACCCGCCAATCGTCGGCGACCTCGGAGTGGCGGTGGGACGGCGGTTCGGCGCGCCGGTGCTCGTCATCAGCCAGGACGTGTTCCCGGAGATCGCGACGGAGCTCGACCGGCTCCGCAACCCGGCCGTCGTCGGGGTGCTGGGGGGCCTCGTGGGGGCGTATCTGCGCCGCGCCGACCGGATCGTCGCGATCGGGGAGACGATGCGGGAGCGGCTGGAGGCGAAGGGAGCGCCGCCCGAGCGCCTGCGGGTGATCCCGAACTGGGTCGACACCCGCGCGATCACACCTCAGCCCAAGGACAATCCCTGGGCGGATCAGCACGGTCTGGACTCGGGCTTCGTGGTCATGCACTCGGGCAACGTCGGCCACGCGCAGGACCTGGACAGCCTCGTCCGGGCGGCGACGTTCCTGCGCGACCGGGACGACCTCGCGATCGTGATCGCCGGCTTCGGCGCCCGCCATGCCGAGATGGTCGAGCTCGCGGCGAGACTCGAGGTCGAGGACACGGTGCGCTTCCTCCCGTATCAGAGGCGCAAGCGGCTGCCGCTCTCCCTCTCGAGCGCGGACGTCCACGTCGTCGGCCTCGCGAAGGGGCTCGCCGGCTACGTCGTTCCCAGCCGGCTCTACGGGATCCTCTCCGCCGGGCGGCCGGTCATCGCCGCCGCGGACGAGGAGAGCGAGACAGCGCGGCTCGTGCAGGAGATCGGCTGCGGGGTCGTCATCCCGCCGGGTAGGCCGGAGCTGCTCGCACGGACGATCCGCGCGGCTGCCGAGGGGGCGTACGACCTCGCCGAGATGGGGCGGCGCGGCCGGCGCTACGTCGAGGAGGAGGCCGATCGGGTCGTTGCGATGGAGCGCTACCGGGCGCTCGTCCGGGAGCTCCTCGCAGCGTGATCGCACGAGCGGTCTTTTGGGGATCGCTGGGCGCGCTCGCATGGACGCACGCGGGCTACCCCGTCGCAATGGCGCTCCTCGCGCGCCTGCGTCCGAGACCCGTCGAGCGCGAGGACGTCACGCCGTCCGTCGCGCTCGTCGTGTCCGCGCACGACGAGGAAGCCGTGATCGGCCGTCGCGTCGAGAACCTCCTCGCGCTCGACTACCCGGCTGAGAAGCTGCAGATCGTCGTCGCGTCGGACGGCTCCACCGACGCGACGGACGAGATCGTCGAGGAGATCGCGGCGCGCGAGCCACGCGTGACGCTCCTCCGCTGCCCGCGCGAAGGGAAGGTGGCAGCGCAGCATCGCTCCGTCCGCGAGACGGAGAGCGACGTGCTCGCGTTCACCGACGCGAATACCGAGTGGAAGCCCGACGCCCTGCGGACCCTCGTCCGCAACCTCGCGGATCCGGAGGTCGGCTACGTCTGCGGGCAGCTCCGGCTCGAGAGCCCGGACGGCGCGAACCTCGAAGGCTTGTACTGGCGCTACGAGGTCTGGGTGCGCGAGCAGGAGTCGGCGACCGGCTCGATCACGGCCGGCAACGGGGCGATCTACGCGGTTCGACGCGAGATGTACGTCGAGGACGATCCGAAGTTCGGCCACGACCTCGGCTTCCCCTACCTCATGGAGCAGGCCGGGCGGCGGGCGGTCTACGACCCTGCGGCAGTGGCGGTCGAGAAGCCGGCGAGCGAGACCGAGGACGAGTACGGGCGCAAGGTGCGCACGATCGCGCGCGCCTGGGGTCACATCGTCACCGGCAGGATGTTCCGCCCGACCCGGCCGCTGTACCTCGCCGAGCTCGTCTCGCACCGCGTGCTCCGCTACTCGAGCGGTCTCCTGCACGTTGCGCTGCTCGTGTCGAATCCCGCGCTCATCGCCCGCGCGCCGTTCTACCGGCTCGTTCTCGCCCTCCAGCTCAGCGGGCTCGGGCTCGCCGCCGCAGGGCGAGCGCGCCTGCCGGTTCCAGGTGCGGGGCTCGCCTACTACTACTACGTCGTCACCAAGGCAACCGCCGCGGGACTCGTGCGCTACCTCCGCTCGGGCACGCCGCAGACGTGGGACAAGGCGAAGGGAACGCGTTGAATCGCGTGCTCGACGTCGTCGTCGCCGGCGCCGGCCTCGTGCTCGCGAGCCCCATCCTCGGCCTCGCGGCGCTCGCGACGAAGCTCGACAGCCGTGGTCCGGTCTTCTACCGGCAGACACGGGTCGGGAAGGACGGCGAGGACTTCGAGGTGCTCAAGCTGCGCACGATGGTCGTCGGCGCCGAGAAGCTGGGACTGGGCTACGCAGTGGACGAAGGTGACGCGCGAATCACGCGCGTCGGCAGCATCCTCCGCCGGACGTCGATCGACGAGCTGCCGCAGCTCTGGAACATCCTCCGCGGAGACATGAGCGTGATCGGGCCGAGACCCACCCTTCGCTACCAGGTGGACCAGTACGACGAGCACCAGCTGCGCCGCCTCGAGGTCCGGCCCGGCCTCACCGGGTGGGCACAGGTCAACGGACGGGCGTCGCTCCCGTGGACGGAGCGAATCGAGCTCGACGTCTGGTACGTCGAGAATCGCTCGCCGAGGATCGACCTCGAGATTCTGCTCCGGACTCCGCTCGCGCTCTTCCGGAACACCTACCGGGGCGCGACCGGGGGCTGGAGACCCTAGATCGTGTAACAGAATGGATCTGCCGGGTCTTTGGCTCACCGGCCGTCAGGAGATCGCGGCCTCGGATTCGCGTCTGGTGGGGGTTACCTGTGCCGCTCGCTGGAGCCAGGGTGTTGCCTGCAGCTGCTCGAAGGCTTGGCGTGCTTCCGTTAGCAGTGGTTGCGCTTCGTCGCTGCGGTTCTGTGTGGTGAGCCATTCGGCGTGCTCGAGCTGGGTGACGGCGAGGTGGAAGGTGAGGCCGAACTCGCGGCAGAGGCTGGCGGCGCTGCGCAAGCGTTCCTCGACCTGTTCGTGGTTGCCGCGGGCGGCGTCCAAGCGCGCGCGCATGCGGGCGGTGTTCGCGTGCAGGAAGGGGGTCAGCTCGCCGCGCTCGAGCGACTCGGGGAGAGCGAGCAGTTCCTCCGCCTTGTCGAGGTCGGGGACGGCGAGTGCGGCCTCGGTCGCCTCGACCAGCGCGCTCTTGATCGACGCGTCTGTGATCGCCAGCTCGCCGCGGAGCGCGAGTGCCCGCTCGGCCGCCGCGAGCGCCTCGGAGTGTTGTCCCTCGGCGCGCAGCAGCCACGCTTCCGCGACCGCATAGCCCGCCCTCGTCTGCGGGTTGTCGCCGTCGCGGAGCGGGTCGGCGGCCGCGAGCAGGGCGCGCGCAGGCTCCAGGTCGCCGCGCTCGCAGAGGATCAGCACAGCCGAGAGCATCTGCCCTCTCACGAACTCGCTCGCCACGAGTGGTTCCTCCTCGGCTGCGATCGCCAGGGCCTCGTCCCAGCGGCCGAGCAGGACCAGGAAGGGCAGCGTGCCGGTGCGCAGGATGGATTCCCAGCGGCGGTCGCCGCGGCGGCGGGCGAGCACGATGGCCCGTTCGCCGACGTCGAACGCCTCGCCGTGACGGTCGGAGGCTTCGAGCACTGCGGCGAGGTTGTTCTCGGCCCGGAGCGCGCTTGCGTACAGCTGCTCTGCGTGCGCCCGTGCGGCGGCGGCCTCGAGCAGGATCCGCGCCTCGGCCAGCCGCCCCTGGGTCAGGAGGACGACCGCCTTGCTGGTGAGCGCCTCGACGAACACCTCGGGCAGCTGCAGCCGCTCGGCCAGGGTGAGCGCCCGCTCGAGCCATGCGGCGGCGGCCTCCCCGTGCCCGCCGAGCGCGCGCGTGCGGCCGAGCTGGGCG
>JBOHBD010000021.1:0-4580 GCA_050698195.1 Gaiellaceae bacterium | reverse complement strand
CAACCGCGGCCATGGACACGTTGTCGGGAGCCTCCCATAGGGTGTAGCCGTCGTGTGTGCCGAAGGCGTACCAGAACCCGTGGAGCTTCCCGCCGACCGACTCGATGTACGACTGAGCGGCCTTTCGACGGTCCTCGGGATTGCCGATCAGCCTGGCCCACGTCTCCGGCGTGTAGCCGAACCTCGATAGATAGAGCGGCATCGTCCCTCCCTCTCGTTCGCCGACCCGCGCGAGTCGCGTCAGGCTTCGAAGTATGACCCGCCCCGGAAGCATACGACCACAACCTGGACACGGTCTACGCCTCCTGCGCTGGCCGTCGACACCCACCTCACCACGAGCCATCACGCCCTGCCGCAGCTCGTCCGCCGGCCGGGTGGGCTCCTCGTGGAGATGACCGACGGCACCGTCGAGTACAACGCCGGCCACTACCGGGTGTCCGAGTTCTACGACCTGGCGAAGACCGCGGTGCTGCGTTTGGCGTGGAACCAGGGACACAGGATGGCCGGCTTCGGCTGCACCGCGGTGGCGCTGGACGACTGGGTGGATGCGCTCGGAGATAGTGCTCGAAAACCGGGGAGTCACCGAAGCCAGCTGGCGTGACGCCGACCCCGGGCACTTCGCCATCTCCCGAGTCACTGACGTACACCCGGACGGGCGGTCATTGTCCTCGCCGCGGGCCCCGACGTGGCCCCGTGGAACCAGGTCTCCCTCTCCTCGGGACAGGTCGCACGGGAGTTACGGGTTCGCCGACGGTCGACGGGAGCGCCCCAGAAGCTCGGCGCTTCATCGTCGAGGTCCAGGACCTCGGGAAGCCTCCTGACACCACCGGGTACCCCTGACCGACGGCGCGTTACTGTCGCCGCATGACGGAGAGAGCACCGCCGGGCGGCGAACGTGTCCGTGCCGCGGAGGTGATCGCGGCCCTGTGTCTGGCGACGGACCTCGGCATGGGGTTTCCGTTCGAGCATGGCCTCCACAGCACGCTCGTTGCCATGCGCTTGGGCGAACGTCTGGGCGTCGATCCCGAGACGGCGTCACAGACGTACTACGCGTGCCTGCTGACCTACTCCGGCTGCACCGCGGATGCCGAGATAGCCGCTGAGATCTTCGGCGGCGGGGCGACGACGCACTTCGTCCCCGTCATGTTCGGGTCACCGCGCGAGATGATGGCCGGGGTGATGCGGGCGCTGCCCGATCCCGCGCGCTCGGCTCCCGTGCAAGCGGCCCAGATCGCCCGCAGACTACCGAGAGCGGCGAGAGGGAACAAGCCGCATCTCGCCGCGCTCTGCGAGGTCGCGCAGATGCTGACCGAGCGGCTGGGACTCCCAGCGTCGGTGCAGAGCCTCTTCGTCCACCTCACCGAGCGCTGGGACGGCAAGAGCCAGCTCGGTCGTGCGAAGGGAGATGAGATTCCGATCGCCCTGCGGATCACCCACGTCGCGCGAGACGCCTCCTTCCAGCGGTTGCTCGGTGGCGAGGAGCACGCTGCACGCGTCGTTCGGGAGCGAGCGGGTCACGCGTTCGATCCGGAGATCGCCACACTGCTCGCCGACGAGGCACACGAGCTCCTCGCGCTCGATGCCCCGGAGTCCGCATGGGACGAGACGCTCGGCTGCGAGCCGTTCCCCCACCTGATGCTCGAAGGCGAACGGATCGACCGCGCGCTTGCCGCGATGGGCGACTTCGCCGACCTCGCCTCCCCGTACCTCGTCGGCCACTCGGCGGGTGTGGCCAAGCTTGCAGCCGCGGCGGGCGAGCGGTGCCGGTTCGATCCCGCCGTGCTCGTGACGGTCCGGCGCGCAGCGCTCGTCCACGACGTGGGACGAGTCGCGGTTCCGGCTCGCATCTGGCAGAAGCCGGGCGCCCTGACGGCGGACGAGTGGGAGCAGGTGAGGCTGCACGCGTACCACACAGAGCGCGTGCTCTCTCACTCCCCGTTCCTGTCCGGGCTCGCTCCCGTGGCGAGTAGCCACCACGAACGGCTCGACGGCTCCGGCTACCACCGCGGCGCGACCGCATCGACGATCGGTCCACCAGCACGCGTCCTCGCCGCGGCGGACGCCTACCACGCGATGACCGAGCCGAGACCGCACCGTACGGCTCTGAACGCACAGCAGGCCGCGACGATCCTCGGCGACGAGGCCCGTGCCGGCCGACTTGACGCCGATGCCGTCGCCGCTGTCCTGGCGAGCGCAGGCCAGCACGTCCCGAGCATCGAGCGTCCCGCGGGACTGACCGAGCGCGAGGCCGAGGTCGTCGGGCTGCTCGCACGAGGGTTGCAGACCAAGCAGATCGCGCGCGCGCTCGGCATCTCGGTCAAGACCGCCGACCACCACGTCCAGAACGCCTACGGGAAGATCGGCGTGTCGACACGCGCGGCGGCGACACTCTTCGCGATGGAGCACGGACTCGCGGCATGGGGAGAACTCCCCATTGGCCGTGCCGCCCGCCGCTCCTAGCGTCTGACCCGGCTCGACGACATCACGATCGGCGGCAGACGCCGGGAAGCGAGGGACATCATGGCAAGCACCGCGATCGACACCGCGTCGCCCCCCGTCCGAAGCGAGCGGTATCGCAAGGCCGAGCGGGATCTGTGGAATCACTACGGGCTGGAGCCGACCGAGCGGTTCCTCGATCTCGACTCGCCGGCCGTGCGCCTACGCGTTCTCGAGGTCGGATCCGGCGACCCGGTGCTCTTCCTCCACGGCACGGTGGGCCCCGGCTCCTGGCCTTCGTTGATCCACGAGCTGCCGGGTGTTCGCTCGATCGTCCTGGATCGGCCCGGCTGGGGGCTGAGCTCGGCGATCGACTTCGCCGAGCAGGAGTACAAGACCCTCGTCGCGACTGTCCTGCGGGGGGCTCTCGACGCGCTCCAGCTCGAGTGGGCGCACGTCGTCGGCGGCTCGATCGGCAACGTCTGGGCGCTCCGTCTTGCGGCACAGGATCCGTCGCGGGTAGGCCGTATCGTCCTCATGGGCGGCGGGCCGATCGTGTCCGAGGCCGGAGTTCCGGGCATCATCAGGCTTCTGGCCTCGCCGGCCGGAGCGGTGATGGTCCGTCTCCGGGACAAGCCCGCCCGGGTGCGCTCGATTCTGCGCCACTCAGGGCACGGACCGAGTCTCGACTCAGGGCTCATCCCGGACGAGTTCGTCGACTGGCGCGTGACCCTCGGTCGAGAGACCCGATCGATGCAGCACGAACGCGAGATGGTGTGCGCGATCGTGCGGGGGAGGTCGTACCGGCCCGGGCTGACCTTCGAGTACGCCGAGCTCGCTGCGATCCGACAGCCGACGCTCCACGTGTACGGCACGGCAGACCCGGTGGGCTCGGCGGACGTCTGGAGACGCGTCGCCGGCATCCTGCCTCTCGGAGAGCTGCGTCTCGTCGAGCGCGCCGGCCACATGCCCTGGTTCGACGATCCGCGCCAGGTCGGCGCAGAGGTCAGTCGCTTCCTGGGTCGAGCTGTCACGCCGTAGGTCCGCGGTCTTCGACGTTCACCGCGGACCGCAGATCGGCCGCATGCCTTGCATCGGCCCTCCTCCGGGCGGTCCCTGTCGACGCCGTGCACGACGCGGGGCAGCATTCTGCGCGAGGGTGTCCTCTACCGCGTCCGCCGTTCGTCTTGAAGGCACCATCCCGAGAAGGAGGAAGCGATGAAGTACATGCTGCTGATTCAGCAAGGTGACACCCCCACGCCGGGATCGGAGGAGTGGGAGCGCCTGTCGGAGGACGAGCAGAAGGCGGTCTACGCGGCGTACCAGGGGGTCAACCAGACCCCCGGCGTCAGCCCCGGCCTCTGGCTGCAGCCCCCCGAGGCGGCGACCACCGTGCGAGTGCAGGACGGCAAGACCCTGACCACGGACGGACCGTTCGTCGCCATCAAGGAAGCGCTCGGCGGCTACCTCCTGTTCGAGGCCGACGACCTCGACGCTGCGATCGAGCTCGCGTCGCGCATTCCGGCGGCCCGCATGGGCGGCGCGGTGGAGGTGCGCCCGATCGTGGAGGGGTAGCGATCCTCGAGCAGGTCTTCCGCGACGAATGGGGCCGCGTCCTCGCCGGCCTGATCGGCTTCCTCGGCGACTTCGACCTCGCCGAGGAGGCCGCCCAGGAGGCGTTCGCGATCGCCGCCGAGCGCTGGCCCCGGGACGGGACCCCCGCCAACCCGCGCGCCTGGCTGGTGACCACCGCGCGCAACCGCGCGATCGACCGCATCCGCCGCGACCGCACGCTCGCGGAGAAGACGCGCTTGCTCGACGCGCCGGAGACGACGGAGGACGACGTGGACGAGACGACGATCCCCGACGAGCGGCTCGAGCTCGTGTTCACGTGCTGCCATCCGGCGCTCGCGCTCGACGCCCAGGTCGCGCTCACGCTGCGCACGCTCGGCGGCCTCCGGACGGAGGAGATCGCCCGAGCCTTCCTCGTCCCCGAGGCGACCATGGCCAAGCGGCTCGTCCGCGCGAAGCGCAAGATCAAGGCGGCCGGGATCCCGTTCCGCGTCCCGCCGGCTCATCTCCTCCCCGACCGCCTCGCCGCGGTGCTCGCCGTCGTCTACCTGATCTTCAACGAGGGCTACGGC
>JBOHBD010000020.1:0-9971 GCA_050698195.1 Gaiellaceae bacterium | reverse complement strand
GTTCAGGACGATGGTGACCTCGTCACCGCCCGCCTCGTCGTCGCCTCCGCACCCGACGAGCGTGAGTGCGGCGAGCGCGACGGCCAGCAGCGCTGTCAGCAGTGAGAACGTACGCATGAAAGAACCTCCTCGTGCTCGGGTAGCTGGTACTCGCCCCTCGTAGAGGCACCAACTAGTAGTCCTTCGCCTCGCGCGGCCGATCGGATCGGATCGGCGGCCGCGGTTCAGGACGCATCGGCCCGACCGTCGACGTCATCGGGAGGGAGATGCTGCGTCTCGCGGGTCGCGACCCGCTCGTCCTCGACTCGTGCTCGGGCCGCCGCCAGCGCGTCGGCCTGGTTGCGTTCCCGCTCTGCGATCGCATCGTCGATCTCGGCGATCCGCGCTCGAAGCGAGGCGACGGTCGCCTCGTCCTCGCGGTACGCCGCGTCGCCGAGCGCGAGCAGCACCTGGTGTCGTTCCTCGCGGAGGGGACGTAGCTCGCGGCGTAGCTCGAAGAGCCGTCGCCCGGCACCGCCCCAGGCACCAGCCGATTCCCGGGCGAGGCGGGCGGAGCTCGTGACGCGGCCGACCGCTCCGAGCGCGGCCCGTGCCGCGGGAGTGCTCGGATCTCGCTCGGCCGCGCCGTAGAAGAGCACGAAGAGAGCGGCGGCGAAGGCGAGGAGCACGAAGCCCAGGATCCAGCCCCGAGCGATGAGCGATGCGAGCGAGCCGGCGAGCACGACGCACGCGAGGACGAGGAGCGGCACGGGGCTCGGGACGCCGAACACCCGCCGTTCCGACCGCGTGGCAGGGATGCCGCCTGCCTCGCCGTCGAGGCGGCTGCCGCAGCTCGGACAGAAGCGCGCCTCGTCCGCCACCGCCAAGCGGCACGCCGGGCAGGTGCGCACACCTTCCCTCACGCGGTCTTCGTACCCGCGCCGGGACGGCTCTACACGCCGCGGGCCGGGCGCACGTGAGCGCACCCGGCCCGAGCGGCGCGGTGTCACTTCAGGTTGTTGGCCCTCAGGAAGGCGTCGGCGACCCGCGCGGCGGGGCGCTTGTCGATCGCGACCGCCTTGTTCATCGCCTGCATCGCCTTGACGGTCAGGAGCTTGGAGACGTTGTTGATCGTCGAGGTGAAGCGGGCTCCGTTCTCCCGTACGAGGTCACGGTCGACGACCGGCGCGACGTGCTGGAACCCGAACATGTTCTTCGGATCTCGCAGCTGCACGTACTTCCTCGAGAGCAGCTGTGGATCCGTGGTGAACACATCGGCGGCCTCGACCTGCCCCCGATCGAGCAGCGAGTACGCCGAGATGCCGGCGAGCGGGACGAAGTCGAAGCCCCTGACGCCGTACTGGCGGGCGATCGGCCTCGTCCAGCGCGTCTGCCACTCGGGGAAGCCGGCGATCGAGAGGTCAGGCACCTTCCTCAAGTCTCTCAAGGTCCTGAGGCCGTACCTGCGGGCCGTCGCCCGGGTGACCGCGATCACGTCGCGGTCCTGGAACCGCGTTCGCCGCAGGAGCGTCTGCCCCCGTCGCTCGTACAGCCGCTTCGCGAGCTTGTACGTCGCTGCGGCGGTCCTGGGAAGCGTCTTCCGCTTGAAGGTGACCGACAGCATGATGCCCGTGTACTCGGGGTAGATCGTGACCTCACCGCTCCGCAGAGCGGTGTCGATCAGCTCCGTGGAGCCGATGTTCTCCTTGTACTGCACCCTGAAGCCCTTCGCGATCAGGGCCTGGCGGTAGAGCTGCCCGAGCACGTACTGCTCGGGGAAGTTCTTGGCGCCGACGATGATCGGCGTCGCCTGGTTCTCCGCGGCCGGCGCCGCGGCGGCCCCGCCGAGGATGAGCGCGACTCCGAATGCGATCGTGAACGCGGCCTTGGCGGCACGCCTGTTGTGCTTGCGAATCACGGCACTCCCTCCTTCCCAGGATTCGATTGAAGAGGTGTTCCCGGGCGCCCCCAGCCTAGAGGACTAGCGCCGGGTCACTCCCGTGACTACGTCTGGCTCCAACGCGTGTGCCTCCGCCCGTAGTCCCGGCGGCGTCAGCAGTCGCTGTACCAAGCCGAGAAGCGCGTCGGCGGCCAGCGCGAGGACCGACACGCAGATCGCCCCTCCGACGACGCCTTCGAGTCCATAGCCCGCCTGGTTGACGATGATGTCGCCCAGCCCGCCTCCGCCCGCGACGGCGGCGATCGTCGCGGTGGCGATCACGAACACGGCGGCCGTACGGATGCCGGCGAAGATCAGCGGCAGCGCGAGGGGCAGCTCGACCCGTCGGACGATCTGCCATCGCGTCATTCCCATCCCGCGCGCCGCCTCGACCGCCTCGGTCTCGACACCGTCGACCGCAACGTACGCGTTCGTGAGGATCGGCGGCACGGCGAGCACGACGAGCGCAAGGGTCACGTTCGCGAAGCCGACCCCGAGAAAGGCGATGCCGATGGCGATGACGGCCAGGCTCGGCAGCGCCCGGCCGACGTTCGCGACGTTCACCGCGAGGAACGAGCCTCGGTGCAAGTGCCCCAGCCAGACGCCGAGCGGGAGCGCGAGGACGAGCGCGACCGCCATCGCGGCGGCGGAGAGGACCACGTGGTCCCACGTCTTCTCCAGGATCAGCGCCCGCTCGTCCACGACGAACTCGAGCGCGTCGACGAACACCCCGAGATCGACGCCGACGATCACGCCGTCCTCCGTACGCGCGCCCACGGCGTCAGGGCCCGCTGTGCGCCGACGAGCAGCCCGTCGGCGACGAGCGCGAGCCCGACGGCGAGGCCGCCTGCAACGATGATCTCGGTCTTGAACGCCTCGCGGAGGGCGAGGAAGATCGGGTAGCCGAGGCCCTCCGGGACGACGAGCGCCGCGACGGTGGCGAGCGCGATCGTCGAGACGACGGCGACCCGGAGCCCCGCGATCATCGCGGGCACGGCGAGCGGAAGCTCGACACGCCAGAGTGTCTGCCGGCGTGTCAGCCCCATCCCGCGCGCCGCCTCGATCACGTCGGCCGGCACGCCCCGGAGGCCCTCGAGGATGTTGCGGTAGAGGATGAGCAGCGTGTAGCCGACGAGCGCGATCTCGACCGTCGTCACCGTCAGTCCCGTCAGCGGCACGAGCAGCTGGAAGAGCGCAAGGCTCGGGATCGTGTAGACCACCGCCGAGAACACGACGAACGGCTGCTCGACCAGCCGGAAGCGGTGCGTGACGAGCACCGCCCCGAACGCGATGGCGAAGCCGATCGCGACGGCGATGACGGTCAGCTTCACGTGCTCGAGGAGCGCCGGCTGGATGACGTCCGACCAGTTGTCGCGCACCCAGTCGGCGCAGAACAGGCGGTTCTCGGTCACGCACTCGCTCGCCTCCCCGAAGTCGGGGATGACGGGCTCGCCCTGCGCGAGCGGGACGCTCATCGTCCGAGTGCCGCGAGCGCGTCCAGCGTCACGACGCCACGCGCCTCGCCTTCGCCGTCGACGACGACGAGGGACTGGGACCCGGCGGTGATCATCGTCGAGAGCGCGTCACGCAGCGTCGTCGATCCCTCCGCGCGCGGGAGGCCGGTCGGAGCCCCGTCCAGCGGGCCGAGCTCGAGCTCGTCGAGGCGACGGAGCGCGAGCAGCTTCAACCCGCGGTCGGCCCCGACGAAGCGCGCGACGAACTCGTCGGCCGGGTCGGCGAGGATCGCTTCGGGCGTGTCGTACTGTGCGAGCACGCCGCCCTCGCGCAGGATCGCGATCCGGTCGCCGAGCAGGATCGCCTCGTCGATGTCGTGGGTGACGAAGATGATCGTCTTGCCGAGCTCGTGCTGGATGCGAAGGAGCTCGTGTTGGAGCCGGGCGCGGGTGATCGGGTCGAGCGCGCCGAAGGGTTCGTCCATCAGCATCGCCGGCGGATCGGCCGCGAGCGCTCGCGCCAGGCCGACGCGCTGACGTTCGCCGCCCGAGAGCTGTGAGGGGAAGCGCCTGCGGTAGTCGACCGCCGGCAGGTCGACGAGGTCGAGCAGCTCGTCGACGCGCCGGGAGATCCGTTCCTTCGGCCAGCCGATCAGCCGCGGGACCGTGGCCACGTTGTCCGCGACGGTCATGTGCGGGAAGAGGCCCACCTGCTGGATCACGTAGCCGATGCCTCTCCGGAGCTCCGTCAGGTCGAGCGAGCGGACGCTCCGGCCACCGATCGTGATGTCGCCCTCCGAGATGTCGATCAACCGGTTGACCATCTTCATGGCGGTTGTCTTGCCGGCGCCGGAGGGGCCGACGAGGCAGCAGATCGCTCCTGCGGGCACGATGAGCGTGAGCTCCCGCACAGCCGGCTCGACGCGGCCCGGATAGCGCTTCGTCACGCGGTCGAAGACGATCTCGGCGGCCGCGCCGCTCACGGGGAAAGCCTACAAAGCGGTGGACACCCGGCGGCAGGCGGCACATCATTCCCCGGTGGCCACCGAGGCGGGACGGCGAACGCTGGAAGAGCTCCTCGACGAGGCGAAGGGACGGATCGAGCGGCTCGAGCCTGCGGACGCCTTCGCGGCTGTCGACGAGGGCGCACTGCTCGTCGACATCCGCTCGGACTCGGACCGGAAGCGAGACGGAGTCGTCCCGGGCTCGCTGCACATCCCGCGGACGGTGCTCGAATGGCGCGTCGATCCCGACAGCGCGTGGCGCAATCCGCACGTCGGAGGACTCGACCAGCGCATTCTGCTGGTCTGCGACCACGGCTGCTCGTCCGTTCTCGCCGCCGCTGCGCTCGTCGGTCTCGGGTTCACGCACGCCGGCGACGTCGTCGGCGGTTTCGCCGCCTGGCGCGAGGCGGGATTGCCGATCGCACCGGCCCCCGGGGATCGCGAGCCCGACGAGCTCCCCGGGCTTCGACCACCCGACGTCTAGTGGATCCTGTCGAGGCACTCGAGCGGGGCCGAGAGGCCTACGGCAAGCGGGCGTGGGCCGAGGCTCACGTCTCGTTGAGCTCCGCCGACCAGGCCGCTCCGCTCCGAGCGGAGGACGTCGAGTTCCTCGCCACATCGGCCTACATGCTCGGCGGAGACGACGAGTGGCTGAGCCTGCTCGAGCGGGCCCATCAGCTGTACGTGGACGCTGGGGAAACACTGCGCGCGATCCGTTGTGCGTTCTGGATCGGGATGAACCTCGCCCTCCGGGGGAAGATGGGTCCTGCCGGCGGCTGGCTCGGCCGGGCCCAACGGTTGCTGGGGAGCGAGGAGCACGACAGCGTCGAGCGCGGGTACCTGCTGCTGCCGGACTCGTTCCAACGCGAAGCCGCCGGTGACTGGGAGGCCGCCGCCGCCGCGCTGACGGAGGCCGCAGAGATCGGCCGGCGCTTCGGCGACAAGGACCTCGTCGCGCTCGCCGCGCACGAGCACGGCCATGTCCTGATCAGGCAGGGTCACGTCCGGGAGGGTGTCGGGCTGCAGGACGAGGCGATGGTGGCCGTGATCGCGGGCGAGCTGTCTCCGATCGTCACGGGCATCGTCTACTGCGGCGTGATCCTCGCGTGCCAGGAGGCCTACGAGGTTCGACGCGCCGGAGAGTGGACCGCCGCGCTGAGCCGGTGGACCGAGGAACAGCCCGATCTGGTGGCCTTCACGGGCCGGTGCCTCGTCCACCGCGCAGAGATCATGCAGCTGCAAGGCGCCTGGCGGGCAGCGCTCGAGGAGGCGAAGCGTGCGGTCCTGCGGTTCGCGGAGACGAACAACCCGGCCGTCGGCGTCGCGCTCTACCGGCAGGGCGAGCTACACCGCCTGCAGGGCGAGCTCGCCGCCGCCGAAGAGGCCTATCGGGATGCCAGCCGGCACGGGTGGGAGCCGCAACCGGGCCTTGCTCTCCTCAGGCTCGCGCAGGGGCGACGCGAGGCCGCGACGTCCGCGATCCGCCGTGTCGCAGAGGAGACCACCGAGCCGCTGAAGCGGGCGGCGCTGCTACCCGGCTACGTGGAGATCATGCTGGCGGTCGGCGAGATCGAGGAGGCGAGCACCGCCTGCCGCGAGCTCGAGGAGATCGCGGCCAGCTACGAGAGCGGGATGTTGGGCGCGATGGTCGCGTACGCGAAGGGAGCCGTCGAGCTGGCCGGCGGTGACGCCCGGGCCGCACTCGTCTCGCTGCGAGACGCGGCGCACGCGTGGCAGGGGCTCGAAGCGCCGTACGAGGCGGCACGCACGAGGGTCCTCGTCGGGTTGGCCTGCCGTTCCCTCGGCGACGAGGACGCGGCTGCCCTGGAGCTCGACGCGGCGCGTCACGTCTTCGAGGAGCTCGGAGCCGTACCGGACATCGCTCGCGTCCGTTCCCTCGTCGCACCGGGCGGCGTTCGCGACAGACACGGGCTGACGCCGCGTGAGCTCGAGGTGCTCCGCCTGGTCGCCGCCGGCAACAGCAACCGCGAGATCGCCTCGGCGCTCGTCATCAGCGAGCACACCGTCGCTCGCCACGTCCAGAACATCTTCGCCAAGCTCGACGTCTCGTCGCGAACCGCAGCCGGCGCGTTCGCGTTCGAGCACGATCTCGTCTAACGCGCCCCGCGTGGTCAGAAGTGACCACGCGCCTCGTTCGTGCAGTTGCTGGGTCCAGGCGATGACGCCGCACGTCCTTCGTCCTACCGTCGTGTCAGTCACGAAAAAGGAGGGCGAGATGGCGACAGAGCATGTCGAGACGGTGATCGTCGGAGGTGGCCAGGCTGGACTCGCGGTCGGATATCACCTGAAGGCGCGAGAGCGGCCCTTCGTGATCCTGGACGCGAACGAGCGGGTCGGCGACTCGTGGCGGAAGCGGTGGCCTTCGCTCCGGCTCTACTCCCCGGCTCACGTCGACGGGCTGCCCGGGATGCCGTTTCCCGCGCCGCCGCACTCGTTTCCGACTGGACACGAGATGGCCGAGTACCTGGAGACGTACGCGCGGCGTTTCGAGCTCCCGGTTCGGGGCGGCGTCACCGTCGAGGAGCTGGACAGGAACGGAGACGGATACATCGTCAGCGCCGGCGAGACCTTGTTCGTGGCCGACAACGTCGTGGTGTCGACCGGAGTCTTCCAGCACGACCGCCGGGTGATCCCGGAGTTCGCCACTGGGCTGGATCCGGCGATCATGCAGCTCCACTCGGCCGACTATCGAAGTCCCGCGCAGCTCCGGGAAGGGCCCGTCCTCGTCGTGGGTGCGGCTCACTCGGGAGGAGACATCGCGTACGAGGTCGCGAGCGCGGGGTTTCCGACGTTTCTGTCCGGGCGGGACACCGGGCAGATCCCTTTCGACATCGAAGGGCGGATGGGGCAGTTCCTCTTTCCCGTCCTCCGGTTCGCCGCCACGCGCGTGCTCACCGTCTCGACGCCGCTGGGACGCAAGGCGAAGAAGAAGATCCGTACGCATGGTGGTCCGCTTCTGCGGGTGAAACGCGCCGATCTCGCGGCCGCAGGCGTCGAGCGTGTCCTCGCGAGGACCGTGGGCGTGGAGAGCGGGAAGCCCCTGCTCGAGGACGGCCGGGTCGTCGACGTCGCGAACGTCGTCTGGTGCACCGGGTTCCGCAACGACTACCGATGGATCCGGTTCCCGCTCCCGCCGGACGAAGACGGCTTCCCGCAGCAGGAGCGTGGCGTCGTTCCGTCGTCTCCGGGCCTGTACTTCGTCGGGCTGCCTTTCCTGCACTCCTTCAGCTCCATGCTGATCCTCGGGGCTGGGAGGGACGCCGACCGCGTCGTCAAGCACATCGCGTCGCGCGCAGCCAACGCCGATTCCGCGGCCGGACGGCTCGCCCGGCGCCGGACGAAGGAGGAGCTGGCGGCATGAAGACGATCACCAAGGACCTCGCACGCCTCGACGGCGGAAGCGTCACGCTCTCGTCGGCCGAGCTCGAGGAGCTGGACGCCCGGGTCGAAGGCTCGTTGCTCCGCGCGGGCGACGAGGGCTGGGACGAGGCCGTGCTCGTCTGGAACGGGATGGTCACGTTGCTGCCCGCGCTCGTGGTACAGCCGACCTCCTCCCGCGACGTGGCGGCGGCGGTGGATTTCGCACGCGACCACGGGCTGCTGCTGACCGTGAAGGGCGGGGGCCACTCGATCGCAGGGACGGCTCTCGCGGAGCGCGCCGTGACGCTCGACATGTCTCGCATGCGGGAGATCGCAGTCGACCCGGGCGCGAAGCTCGCCCACGTGGGGGCCGGATGCCTCCTGCAGGACGTCGACCGGGCCACGCAGGAGCACGGTCTCGCGACGGTGCTCGGCTTCGTCTCCGAAGTCGGGGTCGCGGGGCTGACGCTCGGCGGCGGTCTCGGCTACCTGGCGCGCCGCTTCGGCTGGACGGTCGACAACCTCGACGAGGTCGAGATCGTCACCGCGGACGGCCAGGTCCGTACCGCCAGCCGCGGGGAGAACGCCGACCTCTTCTGGGCGCTCAGGGGCGGCGGCGGCAACTTCGGCGTCGTCACCCGCTTCACGTACGGCCTGCACGAGGTCGGCCCGACCGTCTACGGCGGGCTTGTCGCCTGGCCGTTCGAGCGGGCCGACGAGATCCTCGGCGCCTATCGAACGATCACGGCCGAGGCCCCACGTGAGCTGGCGGTGTGGCTGATCCTCCTGACGGCCCCGCCCGCGCCGTTCGTGCCCACGGAGTGGCACGGCAAGAAGCTCTGCGCGATGGCCGTCTGCTACAGCGGCGACCCGGGCTCCGTCGACGACGCGCTCGCGCCGATTCGCGCGCTCGCGGATCCGGTCGTGAACCTGCTGCAGGAGCAGCCCTACGTCCAGATGCAGTCGTACCTCGACGAGACCGAGCCGAAGGGCCCTCATCACTACTGGAAGACCGAGTACGCGGCGGAGCTGAGCGGCGACCTCCTGTCGACCGCGCGCGACGTGTTCGCCGAGTGCCCGATCCCGGGGGGTGAGATCGGCTTCCTGCACCTCGGAGGCGCCCTGAACGAGCGCGACGAGGACGACGGGGCCGTCGGCAACCGGGATGCCCAGTTCGCCTGGGGTGTGAAGGGCATGTGGTCGCCGGACGAGGCCGACGGGGACGCCTTCCGGCAGTGGATCCGCGACGCGTGGGCTCGGTTGCGACCCTTCTCGACCGGCCGCACGTACATCAACTTCCAGACTGCCGACGAGGGCGACGAGCGCATTCGGGAGACGTACGGCTCGAACTTCGAGCGCCTCGTCGAGATCAAGGAGAGGTACGACCCCGACAACCTGTTCCGCGTGAATCGCAACATCGCGCCCGGAACGTGATGCGGCCGGTGCCCGAGGTCTGAAGCGGCGCTGTCGCCCGCGGAGCAGCCGGGGGAGGCGTATCGTTGGCGTACGGCGGCACGTTCGACGACAAGGAGGTCTCCCGATGGCCGACACGATACGACGCGTCGAGTACTACTACGTGACCGTGCCAGACGCCCCCGGAGAGGTGCAGCGTCTGCTCTCCACGCTGGAGGACGGCGGTGTGAACCTGCTCGCGTTCCTGGGGTTCCCCGTCGGGGGCGGTCAGTCCCAGATCGATCTCGTTCCCGAGGACGCAAACGCGCTCAAAGCCGCGGCGGAGAAGGCCGGGACGACCCTCAGCGAGGCCAAGGGAGCCTTCCTGATCCAGGGCGACGATCGCGTCGGCGCGGTGGCCGACGTCACCGGGAAGCTCGCGGCTGCGAACGTCAACGTCACGGCCGCAGCGGCGGCCGCGGCTGGATCGGGGAGCTACGGCATGGTGCTCTGGGTTGCGCCCGCGGACTACGAGCGAGCGGCCGCGGCGCTCGGTGCGTAGCCAGGAGCACCGAGTGCCGCCGCGACCTCGCTGAAGGGCTGCGGTCTCCCGACCGCGTCGTGCACGACCCGTATCCGGCGACGCGTCCGAACCGACGCGAGCACCGAGCGGCCTCCGGCATAGTTCGACGGTCGTCGGACGTCGAGAGGGGGCATGGATCGCACACTCGCGATTCTCCGACACGCTCGTGCTGGCTTAAGCGCAGCCTCCTCCGGATCCCGCGACAACCCGACCTCCTGGTCGGCTTCACGATCCAGCCG
>JBOHBD010000019.1:0-3092 GCA_050698195.1 Gaiellaceae bacterium | reverse complement strand
TGCATGTCCGGCACGAGCTCGGGCGTCGCCCAGGAGAGCGACGGCACCCAGCCGTCGGCGAGCCGTCCGGTCAGCGCGAGGGCTCGCGGCTTGCCGACTCCGAGCCAGATCCCGATCGCGTGCGGAGGCGGCTCGCCGGGGTGCACCCCGCGCACCGAGTAGTGCCGTCCCTCGTGCGCGATCGTGCGCTCACCGCTCCAGAACGCGCGGATGACGTGGATCGCGTCCTCGAGCGACTGGAGCGCCTCGCGGCCGGACCGAACCGGGCCGCCCATGGCCTCGATCGCCTCCCAGAAGGCGCCGCTACCCAGGCCGAGCTCGAAGCGTCCGCCGGAGAGCACGTCTAGCGCGGTGGCCTGCTTCGCGAGCATCGCCGGGCCTCGCAACGGCAGGTTCGCGACGTCGGGGAAGAACCTGATCCGGTCGGTCCGCGCGAGCAAGTCGGCGATCAGCGAGAACGTGTCGAGGTAGCGCCACTGGTAGGGGTGATCCTGGATCCCGACGAGATCGAGGCCGAGCTCGTCTGCGCGCCGGGCGAGGGCTCGCAGGAGGTCGATGTCCGCGCGGTTCGGCACGAGGCTCACACCGAGCTCGAGCGGCCGGCCGTACCGAGACGTCATCGCGACCGATCCTAGATCGAGTGCTGCATGACGACCCCCGCCGTTTGGCACGATGCCCGGGAGGGAAAGATCGAAGCATCAGCGCGCAAAAGGAGGGCTAGCCATGCACAGTCGGATGGCGCGGTACGCGTTCATCGGCGATCCGCAGGATCTCGCGCGGCGGGCGGAGGACAGCATGCTGCCGCTGTTCCAGGCC
The DNA here is from genome assembly GCA_050698195.1 of Gaiellaceae bacterium. Lineage (GTDB taxonomy): Bacteria > Actinomycetota > Thermoleophilia > Gaiellales > Gaiellaceae > GMQP-bins7. Next base: position 2,276 of record JBOHBD010000019.1, on the reverse strand, counting down.
CAGCCGGGGTTCAAGGCGTATTCGATCACGAGGAGCAACGGGGAGATCATCTCGTTCTCGATCTGGGAGACCGCCGAGCAGGCCGAGGCGGCGAACGCCGTCTCCAGGGACTGGGTCGCCGACAACCTGGCCGGCCAGGTCGAGCTGAAGGAGACCCGCGTCGGCGAGATCCTCCTCAACACCGCACTCGGCGTCAGGGCAACGGCGGGCGCCAACGCCTGACCGGGCTCGGAGTCCCGGAGGACGCGCGCACGAGCACGCCGTAGGCACCATGTCCTCCGGATGAGCGCGCGGGGGACTCGAGCGCCCCGTCTCTACGCGACGACCGGCAACTCGGTCGCCAGGCTGGAAGAGTCGGGCGGATCGTGGAGCGTCGAGCTCTCGCTCGTCGGGAGCCCGGCGCTCTGCCTCACGGTCGACCCGGCCGACTCGGACACGGTCTACGTCGGGCTCGGGGACGACGGCGTGCGCCGGACGACGGACGGCGGCCGCACCTGGGTCGACTCCGGGCTTGCCGGTCAGCAGGTCTTCTCGGTGGCCGTCGGCCCGGCGGACGGGGCGGTGTACGCGGGAACGGAGCCGAGCGCGCTCTACCGCAGCGACGATCGCGGCGAGACCTGGCGCGAGCTCCCGGGGCTGCTCGACCTCCCCTCGCGCCCGACCTGGAGCTTTCCGCCGCGGCCGTGGACGTCCCACGTCCGCTGGATCGCTCCGAGCCCTCACGACGCCGACCTCGTCCTTGCGGGCATCGAGCTCGGCGGGCTGATGCGCTCGACCGACGGCGGCAAGACGTGGCAGGACCACCGGCCGGGCGCGCAGCCGGACGTCCACTCGCTCGCCTGGCATCCCCGTGCCGAGGGGCGCGCGTACGAGGCAGGCGGCGGCGGCGCCGCCTGGAGCGAGGACGGCGGCGAGACCTGGCGACCGGCGGACGAGGGCCGCGATCGTCACTACACGTGGTCGGTCGCCGTCGATCCCGAGGATCCGGGGCTCTGGTACGTCTCCGCGAGCACGGGCCCGTTCGCCGCGCACGGACGAGGCGGCGATCCGCAGGCGCGCATCTTCCGTCGTGACGACGGCGGCTGGCGTGCGCTCGCCGGCGGTCTTCCCGAGCCGCTCCCGTCGATGCCGTACGCGCTCGTCGCGACCGACGCGCGGCTCTTCGCGGGGCTCGCGAACGCCGAGCTGTGGGAGAGTGGCGATCGCGGCGATAGCTGGCGCCGGTGCGAGCTCGGCGAGAATGCGCCGACCCGGCTGCTCGCCCTCGCCGCCGCCGGCTGACGACATGGGCCCCATACTCGACATCCGCACCTACAAGCTCGTCGCGGGCACGCGCGACGAGTTCGACCGGATCTTCCGCGAGGGCGCACGCCCGATGCTCGAGCGGCACGGGATCGACGTCGTCGCAGCGGGGCCCTCGGTGCAGGACGACGACCACTACGTCCTGATCCGGTCCTTCGCCTCGCTCGACGAGCGCCGCGAGCAGCTCGAGCGCTTCTACGGCAGCGAGGAGTGGCTCGAGAGCTACGACGCACAGGTGATGGAGATGATCGAGGCGTACCACACGGTCGTTCTGCCGGCGCGCCTCCCGCCGTGACCGACTGGCAGACGGTGCGGGAGCTCGCGAGCGCCTTCCCCGAGGTCGAGGAGTCGACGTCGTACGCGCAGCAGCCGGCGCTGCGCGTGCGCAAGAAGCTGTTCGCCTGGATGAGCCCGCACGAGATAGGCGCGCTCTGCGTGCGGGTCGACCCGGACGAGAAGCAGCTCATCCTCGAGTCGAACCCAGAGACGTACTTCACGACCCCGCACTACGCGGGCTACCCGGCCTTGCTCATCCGGTTCGAGCACATCGGGCGGGACGAGCTCGCGGAGCGGATCGAGGACGCGTGGCTGCTCCGCGCGCCGAAGCGTGTCGTCGACGAGTTCCTCGCCGGCGCGTAGAGGTCAGCGGGTGATGACGAACGTTCTCGTGCCGAGCAGCTTCCCGTAGCGGCTCGCGGACCTGGGCCCGAACCCGGGCCAGACGTACCAGCGGTACGTGCCCGGGGTCAGCCGGTACGTGCCGCCCTCGTACCTCCAGGAGCGCTGCAGGCGGAAGGACGTGCTCTGCGGCCAGGAGGTGAGGATCTTCCGCCCGTTTCGGTACAGCTGGACGTTGTAGTACGTCGCCTTCCGCACCTTCGTCCAGGCGAGGAGCGGGGGCGCGGTGAGGCGCGCCCGGACGGCCGGCCGCGTCAGCGCCGGCCTCGTCGCCGCGGGTCTCGACACCGTCGGCT
>JBOHBD010000018.1:0-2836 GCA_050698195.1 Gaiellaceae bacterium | reverse complement strand
GACGCCGACCGCGAGCCCGATGAGCAGGATCACGGAGTTCGCCGCCTCGTCCATCGGGAAGATCTGGCTCGGAACGGCGAGGAGGCCGATCGCGGCCATCACGGCGGCGAGTCCGAGCAGCAACGGGATCCCCGCGGCGACGGCAGCGCCGAATATGACGACGAGGATGCCGAGAGTGATCGGCAGCGCGGTGTACTCGGCCCGCTCGAAGTCCTCCCCGACCGTCTCGTCCAGCGCCTTCGTGGCGCTCGCCCCGCCGAACTGCTCGACGCGGAACTCCGGGTTCCGGTCCTGCACTCGCGTAATGGCCTCGAGCACCGGCGCGACGAGGCTCGTCGCCTGCTCGTCGACGTCGGAGACCTCGAACTGCACGAGAGCGGAGCGACCGTCCTTCGAGACGAGGGGCGAGCCGCCTCGATCGAGTGGGGAGGTGACGTTCGAGACGCCCTCCTGACGCGAGACCGTGCGCACGACCTCTGCGATCACGGATCGGAACTCGGGATCCTTCGTCGTTCGCGAGCCGCTCGATACGAGCACCGTCTCGTCCGCCGCATCCGCGAAGGCGCCGGCGTCGACGATCTCCTGGGCGCGTCCGGACTCGCCGACGCCGAGCTCGTCCGAGTCGAGCCGCTTCGTGCCGATCGCGCCGCCGATCATGACGGCTGCGATCACGAACGCGAGCCAGCCGAAGATCGCGGCCTTCCTGTGACTCGCACTCCAGCGGCCCATGCGGGCCGCGACGTTCGTGCTGCGCTTCAGAGGTGACACTGTGCGCTCCCTTCCAAAGGTCCTGGTTGCTGCACTCGAGACTCGCAGCGAGGTCGCAGCTGCGCAGTGCGGCGCTCAGGCGTCTTCCGGTGTGGAGAACCGCACTCCACGCCCCGCAAGCGCTCGGCCTACCTGCGGCCCGCGCTATTTGCGGAGCGAGGCGAGGACCGCGAGCACGCGGCGGTGGTCGTCCGTGCTCGCAGGGAGGTCGAGCTTCGAGAAGATGCTCGTCACGTGCTTCTCGACCGCGCGCAGCGTGACGAAGAGCCTGTCTGCGATCGCCTGGTTCGAGCGGCCCTCGGCCATCAGTCCGAGCACCTCCCGCTCCCGCGGCGTGAGCTGGGCGAGCGGATCGTCGCGGCGATGTCGCCCGATCAGCTGGCTGACGACGTCAGGATCGAGGACGGAGCCTCCCTCGGCGACTCGGCGCACCGCCGAGGCGAACTGCTCGACGTCCGAGACGCGGTCCTTGAGCAGGTACCCGACGCCCTCGGCGCTCTCCGCGAGGAGCTCCATCGCGTACCCGGCCTCGACGTACTGCGAGAGCACGAGGACGCCGGTGTCGGGGAACCGCTCGCGGATCTGGGCCGCCGCCCGGAGACCCTCGTCGGTCAGGGTAGGCGGCATGCGGATGTCGACGACGGCGACGTCCGGCTTGTGCATCCCGACGTGCCGGAGGAGGTCCTCGGCGGTGCCGGACTGCGCGACGACGTCGAAGCCCGCCTCGCCCAGCAGCCGCACGACGCCTTCCCGGAGGAGCACGGAGTCTTCGGCGATCACGACCTTGATCGAGCGCCCGACGGTTGAGCTCGTGTTTCGCAGGATCGGAAAGTCGCGCGGGAGGTCCTCCGCGACCACTTGGAGGATCCGCTCGGGCTCGCTGAGCCCTTCGATCCGGTGCTCGCCGAGATCCTGGCTCGACACACCGTCGAGCACGGCGAGCGTGGCGGCCGAGGCCACGATCTGTCCGCCGTGGGCTGCGTGTGCGATCCGCGCCGCTCGGACGACGTCGAGTCCCGTGTACCCCTCTTCGCTGAAGGACGGCGTCCCCCTGTGGAGCCCGATGCGCACGCGGACGATCGTCCCGTCCGGCCAGTCGCGGTCGCGCATCCCTCGTTGGGCGGCGAGCGCTGCGTGGACCGCCCCGCCCGTGTCGGCGAATGCCGCCAGCAGCTCGTCGCCGACCGCGTCGACCTCGACGCCACCATGCGCGGTGATCGCCTCGCGCAGGATCCCGCGCACCCCGCCGATGAGCATCGGATAGTCGATGCGCTCGTCCTGCTGCAGGCGCGTCGAGCCCTCGACGTCGGCAAGGAAGAACGTGACGGTGCCGGTCGGAAGCGAGCTCACGCCCGCGAGAGTGTATGAGCTCAGACGGGCCCTAGACCGGTCGATCCGTGCTCGTCCGATCCCACCTCCGCCAGAGGGATCTCGGCCCGCACGGACGTGCCGCTGCCATCCCGGCTCTCGACCGAGAGGGAGCCGTCGAGCGCCTCTACCCGGTCGACCAGGCCGCGCAACCCCGTCCCGCCTGCGGGGTCGGCTCCTCCGACACCGTCGTCCGAGACTGTGACGGCGAGGACGCCGTTCTCCTGGGCGACGCGAACGACGGCCGACGACGCGTGCGCGTACTTCGCCACGTTCGTCAGTGATTCGGCGACGACGTAGTACGCGGCAGCTTCAACCGCCGGCGCAAGCCGCTCTTCGGGCGCGTGCACCTCGATCGGGATCGGCGCCCTCGCGGCCAGGGCCTCGATGGCCGGCCCGAGCCCGCGATCGGTCAGGACGGCCGGGTGGATGCCGCGCGCGAGCTCGCGCAGCTCCTCGAGCGCATGTGCGAGCTCCTCTCGCGACCCGGTGAGGAGCTGCGACGCCTCCTCCGGGCTGTCTCGCAGCCTGGACTCGATCAGCCGGAGCTGTACCGAGAGCGCGACGAGGCGCTGCTGGGCGCCGTCGTGGAGGTTGCGCTCGAGCTGTCGCCTCGCGTCGTTCTCGGCCTCGACGAGCCGGGACCGCGAGGCGCGGATCTCCTCTTCGTGCCGCTTTCGCTCGGTGATGTCCATGCCCG
>JBOHBD010000017.1:0-16167 GCA_050698195.1 Gaiellaceae bacterium | reverse complement strand
GGGCGCGCCGTCTCAGCTCCGGCGGCGAGCGTCGCGCGAGCAGGACGAGCCCGACGACGACGAGCCCCGCCGCGGCGACGCTGCCGAGGGCCTCGGCCGGGAAGCTGTAGCCGACGACGAGGTCCTTGGGGATCCCGAGCAGCCGGCGGACAAGCGAGGTCTCGCTGACAGCCTCACCGGCACCTCGCTGGCGATCGAGGAGCGGCGCGTGCACGAGGAGCACTGCCGCCGGGACGAGCGACGCGATGACCGCCGGCCGGCGGTCCCGGGAGCGGGCGACCAGCCACGCGAGCTCGGGCACCACGAGGAAGATCGCGAAGTAGTGGGTCGCGAGCGCGAGGGCTGACGTAAGCGCCCAACCGGCGAGATCGAAACGGCTCGGCTCACCAAGAGCGCGCCCGAAGAAGAGCAGCGAGCACGCCGTCAGCAGCGCGAGCAGGCTGTACGCGCGGGCCTCCTGCGCGTACCAGACGAGGAACGGGTGGACGCTCACGAGCGCGGCGGCGATGAGACCGACCCGCCGAGACACGAGCGCGGATCCGGCTCCGTACGCCACCGGAACGATCGCCGCACCGACGAGCGCCGAGAACGACCGCAGGCCGACCTCCCCGAGCCCGAACACCTGCGCCCAGAACCACGCGAGGACGTAGTAGAGGTACGGCGTCGCCTCGCTCTCCGGGATGGCCTCCAGAAGGTCGCGGAAGTCCATGCGCAGGAGGGAGACGGTCACGAGCTCGTCGAGCCAGAAGCTCTGCACGTCGAGCGTCGCGAAGCGAATCACGGCTCCCACGGCGGTCAGCGCGAGCACGGAGACCCAGACGCGCCGCATCCGTCTACTCGCGCGGGGTACCCGCGATGGCGCCGAGCGCGGTCACGATGAACACCGGGTAGAGCGGGAGCGCGAACTCGGGCGTGACGCCTTGGGAGGCCGCGTGGATGAGGAGCACGAGCCCCGCGCACGCCCAGAGCGTGACGATCGTCCTCCAGCCCTTGGGGCGCCGGAGCACGAGCCCGACGACCCCGACGAGGAGCCAGAACGGCGGGCGCGGGTAGCGCGGCGTGATGCGATTCAGGAGCTCGGTGACGAGGTCGACGCCCCTCCGCGAGGGGAGGTCCGCGTCCCAGGACCGCACCTGCGACACGATCTCCCGGTAGCGCTCCTGCCGCTCGGCGTCCGGCCACACGAGCGAGGGATCCTGCACCGTGCAGGAGTCGATGTAGTCCGACGCGCACCAGACGAAGCCGTACGGCACGCCGTCGACGAGGACGCGCGCCTGGGGATTCGGAAGGACGACCCCGTCGGCCTCGAAGGTCGGCGGAGGCGCCTCCGGCGCGGTCTGCGCACGCGGCGCGAGGTCCTCCCGGAGCGGCTCCTGCACGAGGAACTCCCAGAACGCGTCTGCGACACCGCGGAGGTACGTGCCCGGATGCTCGCCAATCGCCTCGAGCGCGGAGTCGAACAGCACGTCGTAGTTCGCGTCCTCGCCGTACACCCGATCCGAGAGCGCGATCAAGCGCACGACCTCGTAGTTCGACCCGTGCCGGAGGTAGGCGTCGAGGGGGACGTCGAGACCGGCGTGGGGCTCCTTCGCGAGCACCTCGTCCTCGATCAGCTGCGCGAGACGCTCCGAGGCGGGTCCGTTCTCGGGCGCGATGGTGCCGTCCGCGAGGAAGACGCGGAGAAACGGGACCCACGCGCGTCCACCTCGGGCGACCGTCGTGCCGTCGTAGCGGACGCCGTTGTGCACCGCCCAGGCGCCCAGAGGCAGGAGCGCGGCGGCGAGGCACACGGCCGACCACCGGAACCGCTGCTTCCAGGCCACTGGGACGAGGAGCGGGACGAGGATCGCAGGGACTAGGACCTGGTTCGCCGGCCGGATGAGGACGAGAGCCGCGATGCCGGCCCCGAGCGCGGCGAACCTCCACGCCGAGGGTCGCTCCAGCGTCCGCGCGAGGAGGAACGCCCACAGGGCGAGCCCGGTCGCGAAGACCGCGTCGCTCGAGGCCTGGTGGTAGAGCGTGGCGTAGGCCGGGTAGACGAGGAGGAACGCGGCGCTCAGAAGCGCGGGGATCCGCCCGAACGTCAGCGCCGTCGCGCTCCAGGCGACGATCGAGACCGCGTAGAGCACGCCGAGCACGACCTCGAGCAGCGCGCTCCCGCCGAGATCGAGCGGAAGGCCCAGGACGAGCGGCGTGATCGGCGTCCGGAAGACCTGGAGCGGCTCGAGCGGCGGGTTCGACTCGAAGAGCTGGAGGTAGAACGCGAGGTAGTCCCACATGTCGCGGCCCTTCGCGAGCGGCCAGCCGAGCGCCTCGAACCAGAAGCCGAGGGTCGCGAGCAGGAAGAGAGCGAGCGCGGCTTTGCGGGTCGGGACGAGCTCGAGCAGCCGCCCCCAGGCTCGGGTCACGGCCGACGGCCTCGTCGCAGAGCACCGCCGACGCGCGTGAGCGTCCCGCGCTCGAGCCGCCCGACCCGGCTCTCGAGATCCTCGACGCGAGCGCCGAGCGCGAGGAAGAGGTCGGATTCCGAGAGGGCGGTCGACTCCGCCGCGTAGCGGGCGGCGGCGGCGACGTCCGGGCGGCCGAACTCCCTTGCAGATGCCCCGGAATCGGACCGATCGCCGAAGCCGAGCTCCCGCAGCACGTCTCGGAGCCGCGTGTCCACCGCGTACGTTCCGTCTGCGAGACCGCGCTCGAGCTCGTCGTCCTCCACGACGAGGGGCGCGTAGAACTCCTCGAGCCGCCCCGCCCGGTACGCGCGGTACGCGTCGGCCATGTGGTTCGGGATCCCCTTCTCGGCGTTCTTCTCGAGTGCCACGAACTGGGTCACGTACTTCCGCACGCAGTGCTCGAGGGAACGGACCGGGAAGTGGAGGATCTCGAACGGGTACCAGCCGCGCAGCGGCAGGAGACCCTCGCCGAACGCCTCGTGGTTCCCGCGTCCGATGCGGACGTCCTGCACGCCTCGATGCGCCGACTTCGAGTGGGTGCTGAGCGGGTGGTGGTGGAACGCGGGGGTGCAGAGCCGCACCGTCATGCGCTCGGCGAAGAGTCCGCCGCCGCCGGGTCGCGGGACGAAGTTGCGCCATGCGGCCCGGACCACGCCGTACCGCCGGGGCACGACGGCGAGGACGTCCTTCAACCCTGCTCCCTGCGGCCACCAGAACTCGTCCGCGTCGGCGTTCAGCACCCAGTCGGCACCGAAGTCGGTCGCGGCGAGCCGTGCCATGCGCGTCACCCATTCGCTCTGCCGCAGGTCGTCTCCGGGCTCCCGGATCAAGTGGAGGTGGCCCTCCCGGGCGTAGCGCTCGAGGATCTCGTTCGTCCCGTCCTCGGAGCGATTGTCGGTCGCGACGACGAAGTCCACGCCCGCGCTCAGGTGGAACGCGACCTGGGCGTCGACGATGTCCGCCTCGTCGCGGACGAGCAGGGTCATGACGAGCTTCACCGAGCGTTGAGCCTAGTGCCGGGGTCTGACTTCAGTCAGACCCCTGGGCCGTCGACCCACGCGACGAGCTCCCGCCGCAGGAGCGAGTGCGGCCCGCGCCGCAGGCTTCGCCTGATACCGAGCAACGGCAGCTGCGAGCGATACGCCCGAATCGCCCTCCACTTCGCGAGCCGGTCGCGCGCGCCCGCCGAGACCGGATGGAAGACTGGCAATGCCCCGAGGGCCTCCGCGCTCCACGGCGGCACTCGAGGCTCGCCTTTCGCCCTGCGCGCGTACGGCTGCTCGGCATAGAGCCCCAGCTGACGGCAGCCCATCCGGCTTCCGACGAGCGCGCGCCCCAGCCACTCGTGATCCGGGTGACTCAGCGGAAAGCCGGGCAGGAGCAACGCGTCGACGCCGTCGGCCGCGGCCGACACGGCGTCACGCACCGCCGCCTCGTCGCCGTGGCGGTCGTAGTCGACACTCCCGAATGGAAGCCACGCCGCCGTGGCGCCGAGGATCGCGCACGCGGCCGCGTCCTCCTCGCGTCTGCGGATCGCCGCCTCCCCCTCCGTGCGGAAGCCCGCCCGCGCGTCCCAGCCACCCGCCGGCGCCTCCGACTCCGGGTCGAGCGCGAAGACGGTGAGCAGGTCGACGTGGGCTCCCCGCCGGGCCCACGACGCGATCGCGGCGCCGAGAGAGAGCACGCCGTCGTCGGAGTGCGGCGCGACGACGACGATCCTCTTGCCCCGGAGATCCTTCGCCACGAGGGCACTATGATCGCGACCTTGCCCGTGAGCTGGCGAAAGTTCGTTCCGGCGGGGATCCGGCGCCGGCTCAGCCCCGTACGCCGCGCGTACGTGGACCGGCGCCGAGGACGCCCGCCGAAGCTCGGCGACCTGCGACGCACGACGCCGATCGACCCGAACTGGGGCTTCGAGCGCGGAACGCCGATCGACCGGGTGTACGTCGAGCGGTTCGTCGGCGCTCACGCGACCGACATCCGCGGCCGCGTGCTCGAGATCGCCGCTCCCGACTACACGAGCCGGTTCGGGCGCGGCGTCGAGAAGGTCGACGTCCTCATGGCGACGGAAGGCAATCCCGAGGCGACCATCGTCGGCGACCTCACCGATGCGCCGCATATCCCCGACGACACCTTCGACTGCGCGATCGTCACCCAGACGCTGCAGTTCGTCTACGACGTTCGGGCGGCCTTCGCGACGCTCCACCGCATCCTGGCGCCGGGAGGGGTCCTCCTCGTCACCGTGCCCGGCCTGACGAAGATCTCGCCGCCGGAGGACGAGGTCTTCGGCGAATGGTGGCACTTCACCTCGCGCTCGGCCAGACGGCTCGCGGAGGAGGCCTTCGGCGAGGGGAATGCGGACGTGCGCTCGTACGGGAACGTGCTGTCGGCGACCGCGTTCCTCTACGGCCTGGCGGCGGCCGATCTCAGCGCCGAGGAGCTCGACGCCCACGACCGGCTGTACGAGGTCACGATCGGCCTCCGCGCGGTCAAGGCGCCTCGCGCCTGAGCGCCTTCTTCGCCGTCCGCGACAGCTTCCGGTAGACGCGGGTCGGCAGGCGGAGCTCGAGCGTGAGCAGTCGGCGCTCGAGCGTGTCCAGGCGCCGCTGGAGCCGCACGACGTCGGCCTCCCCGAGCACCGCAGCCTCCACCGCGTACTCGGCGTCCTCGACGAGGGAAGGGATCGGGAACGAGAGCGCGGTGGCGGCCGACGGACGGGCGGCGTACTCACCATCCTCGCCCCGCAGCTGTCGAAGCGCGTCGCGGAGGCGCGTGTCGACCACGAGCCTGCCCGCCGCGACGCCGCGTTCGACCTCGTCGTCGCCGACGACCAGCGAGCCGTAGTACTCCTCGAGCCTCCCGCTCCGCAACGCCTCGAACATGGTGGCGTGGTACGCCGTGGGGGGCCTGGAGATGTACTTCTCGAACGCGTTCCCCTGAAGCGCCGCCTTGTGCGTGCACTGCTCGAGCGACCGCAGCGGGAAGTGGAACACCTCGACCGGAAACCAGCCGCGGAGCGGCGCGAACGGGCTGTCGACGAGGGCGTGGTTCCCCCTGGCGAGCGTAATCTCGGGATGCGCCCGGTGCACCACCTTCCGGATCGGCTTGTAGAGGGACGCCGGGTCGTTGATCGGCGCGAGCGCCGAGAAGCGGATCGTCATCCGCTCGAACGGCTCCTCGCTCCCCGGGCGAGGGACGAACATGCGCAGGAAGGCGCCAACCGTGCCGTACCGTGGCGGCACGGCCGCGAGCATGTCGCGGAGCGAGGCGCCGCGAGGCCACCAGAACTCGTCGGCGTCCGAGTTGATCACCCAGTCGGCGCCGAAGTCGGTCGCCGCCAAGCGCGCCATGCGCGTGACCCACTCGTTCTGCCTGAGGTCCTCACCCGGCTCATGGATCAGATGGACGAAGCCGTCCCGCGCGTAGCGCTCGAGGATCTCGGTCGTGCCGTCCTCGGAGCGGTTGTCGGTGGCGATGACGAGGTCGGCGCCGGCGTTCAGGTGGAACGCGAGCCACGACTCGATGACGTCGGCCTCGTCCCGCGCGAGGAGCGTCATCACGAGCTTCATCGGGGGGCCAGTCTACGGCGGAGACGGGGGAGAAAGAGGTGCTCGAGCGAGGCAAGCCGCGCCTCGAAGGCGTCGACTCGGCTCTCGGCGCGGACGACGCCGTCGATCTCGACGAGCACCGACGCCTCGCCGGCGTAGATCGCGTCGTCGCGCACGTCCGGCCGCGGGAAAGCAAGGGCGCCGGCAGCCTCGACCGGGATGCGGAATCCATCGTCGTCCATGCGGAGCGCCCGCAGCGCGTCTCGGACGCGTGTGTCGACGGCCAGCGTCCCGTCCGCGATCCCCCGGGCGAGCGCCTCGTCGCTGACCACGAAGGATCCGAAGTAGTCGTCGAGCCGGCCGTCCCTCTGCGCCTCGAACGCGAGAACCTGGTGCAGCGTCGGCCCGTGCGGGTTCCGCGTCCATCCTCGCCAGTCCCGTACGGCCTTGCGCTCGAGCTGCGAGACCGAGCGCAGCGAGAAGTGGAGCACCTCGAGGGGATGCCAGCCGCGAAACGGCGCGAGACGAGCTCCCGCCGCGTTGTGGTTCCCGGGCTCGATCGTCACGTTCGGATCCGCGCGGTGAGCCACCTTCTGGTGCGCATGGAAGATCGTCTCCTTGCGCCCCGGGTGCGCCGGCACGCAGAGCCGAACGGTCATGCGCTCTGCGAAGAACGAGTCGTCGCCGGTCGCGGGCCGCGGCGGAAAGTGCCGCCAGCAGCCCCGGATGACGCCGTACCGCTCCGGAATCGCCGCGAAGACGTCCTTGAGGGACCCCTCGCGCGGCCACCAGAACTCGTCGGCGTCCGCGTTGACCACCCAGTCCGCGCCGAACTCGGTCGCCGCCAGGCGTGCCATGCGCGTGACCCACTCGTCCTGACGCATGTCATCGCCCTCTTCACGGATGAGGTGAAGAACGCCCGCCCGCTCGTAGCGCTCGAGGATCTCGGTCGTACCGTCCTCCGAGCGGTTGTCGGTCGCGACGACGAAGTCCACTCCCGCGTTCAAGTGGAACGCCATCTGGGCGTCGACGATGTCCGCCTCGTCGCGAGCGAGGAGCGTCATCACGAGCTTCATGGACCACCTCCAGGCTCGGGCGACTCCACAGCCGACGGCGACACGGCCAGAAGGCTACTCGGAGGGCTGGCAACCGGCCGTTCGCCACGACCGGCGCCGCCTGGACGGCGCCGGTGCTCGTCGTCCCCGCCCTGGCCTTCACGATCGGCGTGCTCGCCGTCGACACCACCACGGCCGACTCGTGGACCCTCTGGCGTCACCACGTCGGGCTCCTCCGCGGCAACGAAGGCCGTGGCCTCGCGGACGATGTGCTCGTCACCGACCCGGTATCGATGCGCCCGCTGCCGCAGACGGGAGGGAGACACTTCAGTGCTGGCTCCGCCCGGAGGGGCGACCGAGCGATCCTCGAGGTCGACGCTCGCATCCCACGATGCTGGGACGCTCCCGCCGGAGCTGACGCCCAGCACTCGCAAGGAGCTTCAGCCGTCCGGGTCGAGTTCGACGGTGGCCTCCAAGTTCGCCGCTGTCGCCTCCGCTACCAGTGGACGAGACGCGGCCAGCGAGGGCAGATCGTCCACGAAGACGCGAAGCCGCCCGCAGCCGTCCTGCCCCAACTCGGTGTTTGCCAATCCGGCGGCAAGCGCACGTGTACGTAGGGCGTTCGCTTCGGGATAAGAGTCGGCGTACCCGACGACTAGACGCACTCGTTGGCCGGTCACCGGCGCGTCGACACAGTCGGTCGTGCCGGGAAAGCGTGGAAAGCCGCCGGGGAGTGTTTGCCCGGAATATCCGACGAATGCCGAGGCCGGATAGACGACGGCCGCAGCGAGCACGATCGACCACGCCGCCCGCGAGCGCCTCAGCAACCACTCCCACGACCACGTCCCGGCTTTTGAAGATGGACGCAGCACGCCTGTCGGGCCGGTCCAGGCAGCATCGAGGAGAAGCGGTGTCAGCACCGCCAGCACCAGGACTGGTGTTCCCAGTAGGCGGACAATCGGATTCGCGCTGTCTGCCTGAGTGAACAGCAGCGAGGAGTTGGCCCATATCGCCCACGTAGCCGCGGCGATCGCGCAGGACATGAACACCGCTGCGTAGACGGAACGCATCCAGGCCCCGGCGAGGAGGCCGAGAACGATGGCCGCGGCGGCCAGTGCCGAAGCGACCAGCCAGTGCTCGGGGTTGAACAGCGTCTCGGCGACGAGCCGCAGCGAAGGCCAGACGCGCTCGAGCAGCCCGAAGGCTCCGAGGTACCCGGCATCTGGTGCGTCGGCGGGCAACCCCTTCGCCGTGAACCAGACTCTCCAGGGCAGCGTCAGCATGACGACAGCCAACCCTGCACCCACGAGTCGCAGCCATACCGTGGACCGACCCTTCCAGGACGCTGCGAACGCTGCAACCAGCACGCAGCCCACGAAAAGAAGCCCCTCGCGTTTTGTGAGCATCGCACCGGCGAGGAGAGTCGTTGCCCCTACGAGCTGCCAGAGCTGCCGCTCTTCGAGCCACACGACGACGAGCAACGCTGCTACGGCGACGAGATAGCCGAGAGGAACGTCGGCATACACGGAGACCGCCCGGTTCACCAGGCTTGGCATTACGAGGACCAGCAGGGTGAGCGGAACGAGAATCGCGGCTCTGAGGCGGTGTGCGAGAAAGCCCACGACCGCGGCTGCGAAGCCTGCTGCGTAGAACCAGTACTGGAGGTACAGCGTCGCGACGTCAGCCGAGCCCATTGCGTGGAACGCGGCGGCGTGTACCACCGGCAGTCCCGGAGGGTAGGACGGTGACACGGACGGGAGAGAGGACAGGAACTCCGGGTCGAGCTTTCCGAAGAAGTAGATCGCCTGCGCCTTTGGAACCCAGAACGCCCAGGCGTCCCACTCTGCTTCGATGACTCCTAGGCGGCCGGCGCGAAAGAGCGCCTCGAAGTACACGACGATGCCGGCCACGAACAAGGCGACGAACACCGACATACGCGGGAGTCGCCATCCCGGCGGGCGGAGGGAAGGGTAGGAATGCCCCTGTATGACACCCAGAACGAGCCCGGAACCGAAGAGTGCTAGACCGCTGACGGCGAGTGTCGCGAGATTGATCGGGACACCGACGACGAGCTCGAACGTGAGCAGGATCATCAGCGACGCGAGGCCGATCAGATACGCGACCCCGGCGAGCCGGACGAAATCGGTCCACCACCGCCAGCCGCGCAGCCCCCACAGGACACCGCCCCCGATCCCGAGGATGAGGACGTTGAAGACGACCAGGCCGATGATCGCCCGGAGTGTCACGATCGCAGACGCCCGAACTGGAGTCCCCGACCATCGTCCGAGAGCACTTCGAACCCACGGCCGAGAGTCGAGGCCTCGCAGCCGTAGCAAAAGACCCAGCGCGCCGACGGGGACTCGGTCTGGCGCCTAGGCAGGAGAAGTCCGTTCAGGTAGTAGCGGGCCCAACCCGAGAATCCCATCCTCGCGTGGTGCGACCCGAACACGACGCGGTACGTCGCGTCTTCGGGCATCCACAAGCGCCCGTCCTCCATGACCTTCCTGCTACCCGCGATACGCGGCGCGATCGAATGCGTGCGTTCTTGGTAGGACAGACTGCTGTTGAGGTCGGCGCGGAGGTCGAATACGCCGAGCGCGTCGTCGAGCTTCATGACTCCGACACCGCAGGCGATGAGCACGCAGACGACGACAGCCGTTCGGATCGCCGGCTCCCGCAGGGACGTGGTCCTGGCGCGTACCGCCGCACCTGGCGAACGAAGCTCGGTCTGTCCGATCTGTCCGTCGACGTCCATGTCCAGCCAGAGGCGGTCCCCAACGATAGTGGCCGGAACGGTCACTCTCACGACGAGGTCGATGCGCGCTCGGCGATCTAGCGGGGGGCCACACCTCGCAGAGTCGCGTCGACCACGCGCTCGGCCGCCTTGCCGTCGACCTCGCCGACGACGTCGTGCACGACACGGCGCCGCTGCTCGGCGAGCTCGGCGGGGTGGGCGAGCGCGCGCTCGATCCCGGCGACGACCTCGTCGAAGCTCTCCGCCGTGTGGAAGGCTCCGGACGCCGCAAGCTCCTTGTAGTGCTCCCCGATGACGTTCTTCGCGGCCCACGACTCGCCCGGCGGAGCGCCTTCGTCGTAGAGCACGCAGACGGCGGGCCGGTCGTTGACGAGCGCGTCGAGCAGGATCGTCCCCGCGTTGCAGACGACCGCGTCGCCGTGCTGGAGCAGGGTCGCGAGAGCCTCGAGATCCGTGTAGCTCGGCTCCTGCACATGAACGCCCTCCTGTCCGCCCGCGGCCGCGAAGCGCGCGCGCCACTCCCGGTCGCGCGGGTGCGGGCGGAAGAGGAGCTGGAAGCGCCCGCGCGCGGACTCCGTCCACCACTCGACGATACGCTCGACGAAGCGGTCCTCGTAGGGCGCGTTCGTCGGCGTGTTCCCCATCACGAGCACGAGCGGGCGACCCGCATCGAGCCCGTACCGACCGAGCAGCGCCTCGTACTCGCCACGCGCGCGGCGGCGGAGGAACACGTCCGTCTGCGGCCAGCCCGTCACGACGACGCGATCGGGCGCGATCGCGTGGTAGCGGCGAAGGTCGTCCTCCATCACCTCGTTCTGGACGATGTACATGTCGCAGTGGGGAGAGATGACGCCCTTCCCGACGGTGTGGTCCCAGCTCGCGACGTGGGCGACGACGGGGACGTGAAGGCGTCGCGCGGCGGCGAGGAACGGGACCGCGCTTCGGGGCTGGACGTTGCTCAGGACGAGCGCGGAGCATCCACCTTCCATCGCCTGGAGGAGCCGGCGAGGGACGTGACGCCGCGCGCTGAAGTGCCAGCGCTGCATGCCGTTCTCGAGGACGTCCCAGGCGGGAAGCGGGCCGGCGCGGTCCGAGTCGAGCATCCAGTTCGGATGCCCGGGCTGCATCCGCTCCGAGTGGAACCCGTACCTGCGGTTGAGCCTGATCGCGAGCGGGTGGTAGCCGATCTGGCGGTCGAGCCAGGCATCCGCCCGGCGCGCCGCACGCGAAGCGAGCCCTCCGCCGGCCTCGACGAGCTCAGCGCCGACGAGCACCGGGACGTCGCCGAGACGACCGATCCACTCCCCCGCCTCCTCCCGCGACACGAGGAAGACCGCCGCGATCCGGCCTGCGAGCCGCTCGCGCAGTCCGTCCACGACTCCCGCGTCGAAGAAGATGCGAATCGAGAGCTGGTCGGGGAGGACGAGCCAGACCCGCTTCTCGGTCATGTCGTCGCGGCCTGCACGCCGAGCAGAGCGCCGATCCGCGCGGCGAGCGAGGCGCCGTCGAGGCCGTGGAAGCGAAGCGCCTCGTCGGGTGTGCCGCACGCAGGCCAGCCCTCGACTCCGTACACCGTCACCGAGCGACCGTCCTGGGCACGGCGAAGCGCGTCCCCGAGCGCGCCGACGGGGGCGTGATCCTCGAGCACCAGCACGTGCTCGTAGGGAGCGACCTCGGCGGCGAGCCAGTCCCGGTCGATGCGGTTGAGCCACGGCATGTCGACGACCCGCAGCCCGAGGCCGTCGCGCTCGGCGAGCAGCTCGGAGGCCGAGAGCGCCTCGTGCAGCAGCACCGGCCCGTAGGCAAGGAGAACCGCGTCCTGCCCCTCGCGCAGCACCGCCCCACGCCCGACGGCGGTCTCGTACCCGGAGGGAAGCTCGATCCGTCGCGGCGACGGGCCGATCGCGAGCCGCACCGCGACGTTCTCGTCCGCGTCGTCGACCGCCCAGCGCACGAGCGCCCGAGTCTCGTCGCCGTTCGCCGGCTGCACGATGGCGATGTTCGGCAGCGCGGCGAGGAGCGAGACGTCTCGCACGCTCTGGTGCGACTTTCCCGGGCCCGCGGGAACCAGGCCCGCGTAGTGGAGGGCGTAGACGACCTTCGAGCCCTCGCTCGCCTGGTTGTAGATCTGCTCGTTCGCGCGGGAGGCGAGGAACGCGGCGAAGGAGTTGACGACCGGGAGGAATCCGTGGCGTGCGAGTCCCGCGGCCGTCGAGACCATGTCCTGCTCCGCGATCCCGCACTCGACGAACCTGTCCGGAAACGCGAGCTCGAACGCCCGGATGCGGCAGTCGGAGGCGAGGTCGGCGTCGAGGACGACGAGGCGGTCGTTCGACGCGGCGAGCTCGACGAGCGCGTCTCCGAAGGCCTCCACCACGTACTCGTCGGTGACCTTCGCCCGCGTGCCGGCGCCGCTCTCGGGCTCGCCCTCGGAGCTCCCCGCCCCGGCGAGCTCGTCGACCGGCTCGAAGACCGGCGGCTCGAGGCCCAGGTCCGCGAACCCCGACTCGATCCGGTGCGTGATCTCGGCACGCGCCCGCTCGAAGGGCTCGTCGGAAGGTGCGCCGGCGTGCCAGCGGTAGGTGCCCTCCCCCGCGGAGAGGGCTGCCGGGTGCTCCATGAAGGAGACCCCCTTGCCCTTGATCGTGTGCGCGACGAGCGCCTTCGGCGTCTCCCGATCGTCGCCGAACCCTGCGAATGCGGCTCGCAGCTCGGCGTGGTCGTGCCCGTCGCACGTCGTCACCGTCCACCCGAAGGCGCGGAGCTTCGACTCGAGATCGCCGACCGCGACGATCTCCTCGGTTGGCTTGTCCGACTGGAGCTCGTTCCGGTCGACCACGATCCAGAGGCCGCCGAGCCGCTCGTGCGCGGCCGCCTGCAGCGCCTCCCAGTTCTGGCCCTCCTGGAGCTCGCCGTCGCCCGTCATGACGACCACCCGGCCGCCGCGCCCGGCGCGGCGCTTGGCCCAGGCGATCCCGCGGCCCTTCGAGATCCCCATCCCGAGCGAGCCGGAGTTCGCCTCGATGCCCGGAACGGCCACGTCCGGATGGCCGTCGAGCCCGCCGAGCCGGCGGAGCAGGAGCAGCCGCTCGCGCGGAATCACGCCGAGCCCGAAGAGGGCTGCGTACAGGCCGGGAACGTCGTGCCCCTTCGAGGAGAAGAACACGTCCCGGTCGGGATGGTCGAACCCGAGCTCTGCGACGTTCAGCTCGTCGTAGAGCAGGTGCACGACGACGTCGAGGGCGCTGAAGCTCGAGCCGAGATGCCCGGACCCTGCGCGCTTGATCGCGACGAGCGCGTTCAGGCGGCAGAGATCGGCGAGGAGCGAGAGACGGGGGTCGGGATCGGCCTCGGCAGCGCGGACGCGGTCGAGCTCGAGCTTTGGAACGAGGGTGAGCTCGGGCATGTTCCACACGAGACTATTCGTTGGCAGCGGGCGGCTTTCCGAGGACGCCCACGGTCGCGAGGAGGATGAACGCAGGCACGACGGGAACCGCGTACTCCGCCACGGCGTAGACCGCGAGCGCGGTTCCGAGGAGGATCAGGAGCGCCGAGCCGGCCAGCACGAGGGGAAGCGCGAGCCACCGCCGCCGGCGGACGAGTGCCGCGAGCAGCCCGAGGGCGAGCCACAGGACGGGCCGCGGGTACCAGCGCGACGCGCTGTTGAGCCGGTCCACCGCCTCGGGACGCGCCGCCCTTCCGGGAAATCCCGCTTCGAGGTCGGCGACCTTCCGATCGATCTCGGCAGCCCGCGCGGCGTCTGCGGGGCCCGAGAAGACCACCTGGTGCTCCGTCGGCGACGACCAGACCTCGCGGATGCTGCCGTCGGGAGTCGAGATGTACTGGGACTGGCGCGCCGCCGGGATCGGCTCGCCTTCGCTCGGCACCGGCAGGTCGGTGGCCTGGACGAGCTCGGTCGACGACTCGGAGTCCATCCCCGCTCGCGAAGCTCCCGCATCGACGTAGAGCGGCCAGACGAGCAGGTCGCGGACGTCTCCGGCGACTCCGCGCGCGTATGTCCCGGGATGTGAGAGCACGGCCTCGCGCCCGACCCGGGCAAGGAGACGGTAGTCGTCGTCCCAGCCCCAGACGCGATCGGAGAGCCCGGTCAGGTCCTCGTGCATGCGGGCACTTCCGGAGGAGAAGAACTGCTCGAGGTCGATCCCGTACGAGCGGTACGGCTCGTACGGGAGCAGGTTGCGAGCGACGGCCCGCTCGAGCTCCTGCGTCGCGGAGCCGTTCTCCGGGTCGACGATGCGGTCGGCGACGAACGCACGGAAGAGCGGAAGCGTCGCGCCGCCGCCTCTCGCGAGGGTGAAGTCGTCCGCCCGCACCGCGTTGTGGGCCGCCCAGACGAGCAGTGGGACGACCGCGGCGAGGACGAAGGCCGCAGCGCCCTGCACCCGCCTTCGCCACGTCGCCGCTGCGAGCAGCGGCACGAGCGCGAGCAGGAGCAACGCCTGGCCGACCGGCCGGACGAGGACGAGGAAGGCGACCCCTGCGCCGAGTGCCGCGGCGCGTCCAACGCCGGGGCCCTCGGCGGCACGCGCGAGCAGCCAGGCCACGAGGGCGAATGCCGCCGCGAATATCGCGTCGCTCGACAACCGGTGGAAGAGAAGGACGTATCCCGGGTAGATGAGAAGCGCAGCCGCGGTCGCGATGGCCGCCGCTGCCCCGAACCGCCGGGCGACCGAGCACCAGGCGAGTATGGAGAGCGTGTACAGGAGCGCAGCGCCGGCCTCGGCGACGAGAGGCCCGGCGTCGAGGAGCCCCCCGGCGAAGAGCGGCGTCCCCGGCGGCCGCGAGGCGAGGGCGTACGGGTAGAGGACGTGCCCGTCGAAGAGCTGCGCGTACACGACGAGGTAGCGGCCGAGATCCCGCCCCGGAGCCAGCGGGAGGGCGACCGACACGACCCCGTAGACGACGAGCGCGGCGGCGGCGAGCGTCGGCGCCGCCCTGCGGCTCTCGGCGAACCGCTCGAGGGCTCGCCACGGTCGGACGAGCTTTCGAGGGAGCGCCGGCACGCGGCCAGCGTACCCGGGCTCCGCGACGGTCCTCGTGCTACGGTCGGCGACGCTTTCCGCGATGCCGACCGAGCCCGAGATCACCGTCGTCATCCCCTGCCTGAACGAGGAAGAGGCCGTCGGGAACGTCGTCGACCAGGCGCTCGAGGGCATCCGCTGCTCCGGGCGCACCGGCGAGGTGCTCGTCGTCGACAACGGCTCGACCGACCACTCGGCAGAGGTGGCAACGGCGCGCGGCGCTCGCGTGGTGGTGGAGCCTCGACAGGGATACGGCAGCGCCTACCTGACCGGGCTCGCCGAGGCGCGGGGCCGGTACCTGGTCATGGGCGACGCGGACGAGACGTACCCGCTTCAGGACCTCGGCCCGTTCATCGACCGCCTCGAGCAGGGAGACGACCTCGTGATGGGGTCGCGCTTCAAGGGCACGATCCACGGCGACGCGATGCCGTTCCTCAACAGGTTCGTCGGGAACCCGATCCTGACCGGGATGCTCAACGTGCTCTTCGGCGTCAAGGTCTCCGATGCGCACTGCGGGATGCGCGCGATCCGGAAGGACGCGGCGGCGAGCCTCGACCTGCACTCGACGGGTATGGAGTTCGCCTCGGAGATGGTCTTCAAGGCATACCGGCGCGGCATGGTCGTGAGCGAGATCCCGATCGACTACTACCCGCGCACCGGCGAGTCGAAGCTCAACCGCTTCGGCGACGCGTGGCGGCACGTCCGGTTCATGCTGCTCTACAGCCCGAGCTGGCTCTTCCTCGTGCCGGGGGCCTTCCTGCTCACCCTGGGCATCGCCGGGATGATCGTCCTCGCCAGCGGGCCGGTCGACGTCTTCGGCCGCACCTGGCAGATCCACACGATGCTCGGCTTCGTCGCCCTCACGCTCATCGGGGCGCAGGTGATTCAGCTCGGCGTCTTCGCACGCACCTATGCGCGTGTCCGCATCGGAGAGCGCGACCCGCTGCTCGAACGCCTCGGGCGGAGCCTGCGCATGGAGCACGGCCTCCTCGCGGGCGGCGGCCTCGTCCTGCTCGCCCTCGCGGGACTCGTCGCGGTCGTGACGGAGTGGGCGGTCGAGGGCTTCGGCGACCTCGGGCGCGCCTACGAGACCGCGTTGCTCGCGACGATGTTGGGCCTCGGGATCCAGGTGATCTTCGGTGCCTTCTTCCTCGCACTCCTGACGATGCCGCTCCGCCGCGTCCGCGGGGAGTAGGAGCCCCCAATGGGAAAGAGGAGCGATGCGGCCGCCAAGCGGACGCCTTCAGGGATCTTTGCGCGACCGGAATCCGCGCGAGCGGACTTCGATCTTGCGCATAGTTCGGGCTGATGCGAAAG
>JBOHBD010000016.1:0-4312 GCA_050698195.1 Gaiellaceae bacterium | reverse complement strand
GTAGTGACGGCCTCGAAGGTCCCGTCCTCCGCGTACTCGGCGTTGGTTCGGTTGCCCCGCACGAACGAGACGTCGAGGCGCGGCCCGGTCTTGCGGTCGACGTACGTGTCGAGGCGCAGGTGGCGCCCGCCCGACTGGCCTTCCAGCCAGAGGTTCATGCTTGCGACGGCGTTCTCGATGACGCCGTTCGTGTCGAGCGCCTCGTCGACGCCGTCCGAGGGGACGAAGTACATCGCGTGCAGTTGCGCGCCGAGCGATGCGTCGGGACGATCTTCGGTCGCCCTACCAGATGACGGCTTGCCTCCTCCGCCCTTTACGACCGCGAAGCCGATGGAGCCCTGGTACGCGACCTCGGTGCTCGCGAAGTTCACGACACGAGTGCGGTACGTGCCGGCCGGGGGCGCCTTCACGCTTGCCGTTTCCAGCGCCTCGCCGTCGCCGAGCAGTTGGCCGTCGGTCGACCGACCGACTTCGACCCAGTTGCCAAACTGATCGAGCCGCTGGACGAAGAGGTCCAGGTCGTAGCTCAGCTCTGGTCCCGCGTCCCACGCGATCGTCACCGTCAGCGAGTCGTTGTTGAAGCCGGAGAGAACCTGAAACTCTCGAATGTCGGCGCTGCCGGTCAGACCGAGATCCGGCGGCGGCGCAGTCCCCTCCCAGCTCTCTCCGGGCTGGGAGCGACCTCCGCCTCCCGAGGCCTGCGCGGGCGGGGCCGGCGCGAACGCCGGGTTGAAGACTGCCGCGTGAGTTTCAGCCACACAGTCAGCGCCGCAGCTCGATCCCCGCGCCGAGCCCGCCTGACCGGCTCCGATCGATGCACCGCCAACAGCCGTGGCGACGATTAGGGACAGCCGGGCTACCGCCCTTGCCGTCCGCCGGCAACGACTTCTTTCCATCTCGACACGTTCCCCTGCCCTCGGTGGCCACCAAGCGCTCAAACCGGTGAGCGCGTACCCACTGCGAGGGGTGTCCAAAACACGCCTCAGGGTTGAGAACCGCGCGCGCGGGGAATCACCGTTGCCACTTCTCGCGACCTTCGGAGGGAATCCCGTGAAGAAACGTGGCGTTCGCTTTGGACTGCTCGGCGGAAGCATGTTGCTGGCCGCGTCGCTCGCCGTCGGGGGCGCGCGCTCCAGCCCGCCCGACGACCTTTCGCACGCGGTGCACAACCCGCCGGGCAACACTGCAGTCGCGTACCCGCTCGCGGAAGGCGTGCGCCATGTGGGCGGTGACAACACGTCCACCGGCGGTCATGTCGTCGCCGAGGGAAGCCGCCTGTACGTCGGTGCGTACGGCCTCGGGATGCGGATTTTCGACATCTCGGAGCCGGAGAAGCCGACTTTGCTCGGCCAGTACATGCCCGGCGTTCGGGCTGACGCCGTGCCGGACGCCGCCGTCTTCGACGGGCGTCACATCGCGACTCTGAACGGGACGCGGCGAGTCACGAGGACCGACCTGCGGACGGACAAGACCGAGTTTCTCGACGTCACGGATCCCTCCAACCCGAAGCTGCTGTGGACCTTCGTCGGCCCCGACGACGGGGAGGCGCACAACGGTGACATCGTCGACGAGCGCCGGCTATGGCTCGCTTCCGGCGGCTCCGGCGTCAACGGTCTCCGGATCTACGACCTGAACCCGCTCCTCGCGTGGCCGCCGGCCGCCCCGGCGAATCTCTTTCGCGGCGATCCGGTTGCGCTCTGGGCGGGCTCGCCCTACCGCGGAAACCGCCCGATCGGGAGCCCGTTCACGCACACGCACGACATGACGGTCTACGTGGACTACCCGGTCCGTCAGCCCGGCGGCTCGCTCGCGCCGCGCGACATCGCGTTGCTCGCAGAGGGAGGGGACTACCTAAACGACGCAGGGAACACCGGCAGCGTGTTCGTCGTCGACATCACCGACCCGCGCCGTCCGGTGATCCTCAATCGCTGGCTGCACGAGCGCGGACCGGGGCATCACCCGATCCGCTACTACCACGAGGCGCAGTTCCTGGACGGCGATCGGCAGGTCATGCTCGTGACCGACGAGGACCTTCATAACGGGTGCGGAAACGCCGGCGGGGTGGTTGCGGTGCGCCTCTCGGAGGACCTGACCGCGGCACAGGAGCTGAGCGAGTGGTTCATCGCTGCCGGCACACCGGCTCCGGTCTGCTCCGTTCACGTCTTCTCCTCCGAGGGGGCGCTCGCTTTCATCGGCTCGTACAACGCCGGCCTCCAGCTGGTCGACTACAGCGACCCAGCGCGGCCGGAGCGGGCCGGCTACTTCATCGCCCCGGGCACGACCGCGTGGGGCGCGCTCGACCGTGGCAGCTTCATCTACGTCGGCGACATGTCGCGCGGACTCGACGTGTACGAGCTCGACGACCCGAATCTGCTGCTGAAGCTCAAGCTGAAGATTAGCCCGCTCAAGCTGAAGTAACCGACCGAGCGGCGCTCGACAAGGTCGCCGGGGATGCGGCCGCGCTCGGCTCGCGCCCTGGTCGACCACGCGCGACGAGCGCGACGTAGCAGTTTCCATCGCGGTCATTTTCCTGGGGCCGCGTTGGTGCCGCTGCCGCCGTTTGGAGCCGCGCCGGCGGGGGAACGGTCTTACAGGCCCAGTCAAGGAGGGGAGTCTCGATGGTCGTCCGTTCTCTGGTGTTCGCGCTCCTTCTTTCTACATTCGTGGCGGGCGGCGCTCCCGCAGCGGCCGGATCAACTGCCGGCGCGGCTGCTCAGCTTGCCTCGTTCGCCTGCGAGAACGGGACGGCGGGTCCCTATCCGTGCAAGAACGTCGACCTCGAGAGCTTCGTGTCGCTGCCGGAGATGGGCGGGGCCACGGGCAATGACGTCTGGGGCTGGACCGATCCGCAGACCAGGCGCGAGTACGCGCTCGTGGGCACGAGTACCAGCACCGGCTTCGTGGACGTGACCGACCCGAGGAACCCGGTAGTCGTCGGCTTCCTCCCGACCCGCGGCACCCCGGACTTCATCTTGTGGCGCGACATCAAGGTGGACGGCAACTACGCGTTCATCGTCTCCGAGATCACCGGGTCGGGGCTCCAGGTCTTCGACTTGACCCGCCTGCGCGGGGCCATCCCGCGGACCGTGTTCACCTCGGACGCGACCTACGACGGGTTCAGCTGGGCCCACAACATCGGAATCAACGCCGACACCCATTACGCCTACGTGGTCGGCAGCAACACGTGCGGCAACGGCGAGGAGAACGGCGGACTGCACATGGTCGACATCGGCGACCCGCTGAATCCGACCTTCGCCGGCTGCGCGGTCGTCGAGGACGCCGACGGCAACCCCGACACCGAGTCGAACAACTATGTGCACGACGTCGAGTGCGTTCTCTACCGGGGGCCAGACGGGACCCACCGAGGCCGCGAGATCTGCTTCGGCTCGAACGAGAACGTCGTCGCGATCTACGACGTGACCGACAAGTCCAGCCCCCGCGTGCTTTCGCTGACGGGCTACCCGACGGCGGCCTACACGCACCAGGGCTGGCTGACGCCCGACCAGCGCTGGTTCCTGTTCGGCGACGAGCTCGACGAGCAGGAGCACGGCCAGAACACGACCACCTACATCATGAACGTGGCCGATCTCGACAGTCCGCCCACGCCCGTGGCGTTCCTCCACCAGACGAGGTCGATCGACCACAACCTCTACATCCACGGCAACCACGTGTACGAGTCCAACTACATGGCGGGCCTGCGAATCCTCGAGTACGACAGGAAGTCGCTCACCGCCGGACAGCTGCGTGAGATCGCGTTCTTCGACGTCGTCCCTGCGCTCGACGAGCCCGAGTTCGCCGGCACGTGGAGCAACTACCGCTTCCCCGGGAGCGGGATCACGGTCGTGAGCGTCATCGAGAACGAGGTCTCCGGATTGTTCGTGCTGCGGCCGCAGCTCGCAGGCGAGAAGCGAGGCGGGCCCCCGCGGTGACCCAGAGCCGAGATCGGCGCGTACTGGGCTTGAACCACTGACGCTGTGACGCGGCGGCGGCCGGCGCCCACTCGCCAGCGCGTACGCGTGCAAAGCCGCGCGATTCGTGCGACGCGGTGCAGACCCGGTGCCGACCTCGGCGGCGAAAAGATGCCGATTTGCAGGGTGGTTGGATCCCCCGCTGGGGGCATCTGTCTGATCGTGGCAACCGCCGGATCTTCGCGCCTTCCGCTGCAATCCACGGTTGTGTGATCCTTGGTGCTCGGGCGGTTAGCTCAGCTGGTAGAGCACCTGCTTTACACGCAGGTGGCCGCAGGTTCGAGTCCTGCACCGCCCATAGCAGATTTGCAGGGGTTTTGCGGCGCGACTACCGATCGGTAGGA
>JBOHBD010000015.1:0-6573 GCA_050698195.1 Gaiellaceae bacterium | reverse complement strand
CTCGACACCACTGTGACGCGTCCTAGTCGACGGGGTTGTACTTCCCGTTCGCGATCCTGTAGATCACGAAGCTGCCGCCGCCTCGGAGGTCACCTTTGCGATCGAAGCGGATCCGGTCGCCGATGATCGACGGCACGTTCGTCCGCCGCATGACCCTCGTCACCTCCGCGCGCGTCGCGTTACCGTCCCTGCACGCCCGCGTGATCCCCGTCATCGCTACCCAGCCGGCCATGTACGTCGCCGGGCCGAAGGCACCGAACGCCTTGTTCTTCGAGTACCGGTTGTACTCCCGCACGATCGCGCGTGCGGCACGGTCGAAGTGGAGGTCCGGTGCGAATACCGACACGACGCCGGTCCGCGGCTTGAACTGCGTCGGCGAGTACGCGCCGTCCGTCCCGAACACGATCGCGTCCTTGCCCTGCTCGCGGAGCTGGTTCGAGAGCGTGTTCGCCGCGGTCGCCACCTGGGTGGCGAACACGACCACGTCGACGTCGCCCTCGACGTTCGCGACGATCGAGGAGAAGTCGGTGTCGTCCGCGGATACCGACTCGCGGGACACCTCGACGTTACGCCGACGCAGACCGCTCGTGACCGCAGCGGCGAGCGGCACCGAGTAGTCGTCCTGCGAGTCGATCACGACGACCTGCTTGGCCCTCATCGGGCCTGCGACGTAGTTGACGATCGTCGGTCCCTGGATGCTGTCGTTCGGGACGACCCTGAAGAAGGTCCGGTACGGACGACCCTTCGTCAGATCGGTCGCCGTCGCGGATCCGGAGACCGCGACCAGACCGGCTCTCTCGTACAGGTTGCCGCCCACTCTCACGGCCTGGCTCTCCGACGGCCCGATGATGGCCATGACGTTCCGGTTGGCGATCAAGCGCCTCGCAACGGTCCGCGCCACGGGCGCCTTCAGCTGCGTGTCGCCGAGCGCGACCTTGAACCGCGTCCTGTTCGCCCGGTTGTGCTTCTGGACGGCGAATCGCAGCCACGAGAGCTGCTCCTGGCCGAGGAACGCGGCCGGACCTGACAGCGGCCCGACGAAACCGAGCTGCACGTTCGTGCACGGCCCTACCTGCTGCGGCGAGGCCGTGTTCGCCACTGCAGATGTTCCGGCAGCCGCGAACGCGAGCACCGCGACCGCTGCTGCGATCAATCCTCTCCTCATCTGCCCTCCTGTAGCTCGCATGTCTCTGTTCTGACGAAGGCCGGGCCCCCTTGTTGCGGCACAGCCGGTCGCCTCGAACGGATGAACGAACGTCCATCACACCGTGTACGCGCGGCGATGTCAATCTCGGGCGAGTCGCCGACGGCTAGAAGAAGTACCGGCGCCAGGCGTCCCACCAGCTGTCGGCGCGCACTCGGACGATGCGGTCGTCGACGCGCTCGACGCCGGAACGGAAGCGGAGCTTGTCCGGCGCGACCGTGTTCTTGAACTCGACCTTGATCTCGCAGGGCCGCCCGGGATCGAAGGGCGCGACGGCCTTCAGGTCCGAGAGCGCCCGCTTCGCGCCTTCCTCGATCATCTCTCGCGCGCGGACCGGCGGGATCATGCGAGCCGACGCGGCGCCGATGCCGCGCTTGACCGCGACGGTCGTCAGCTCGCGACCGAGGAGCTCCCGCGCCTCCGCGCAGGCCGCCTCGTCGCCCGTGACGAGGAGCACCGGGCAACCCCAGGTTCCGCAGAGCGCCGCGTTGATCCCCGTCTCGCCGACGAGCGTGTCGTTGAACCAGAGGTTCTGGTAGTCCCGCCCCGAGATAGTGTGGTTCTGAACGCCGTATCGGGTCCCCGCCCGGGCGTGCATCCCGACGAAGAGGGCGGCGTCGCAGCCCTGCTCGAGGAACTCGGTGTACTCCGTCCACTCGTCCTGCACGACGTACTCACAGCCGGAGTCGAGCTCGTCGGGGATGAGCGAGTTGAACGTCCACCCCTCGCCGGCCCCGTGGCAGTCCATGACGACGATCTCGGTCGCGCCCGCCGCCTTCGCGCCGCGCACCGCCGCATTGATCTCCCCCGTGTAGAGCTTGCGGCCTTCCTCGTAGAGTGCCTCGCCGCCGCCCACCTGCTGCCACTTGACGATCCCCGCGACACCTTCCATGTCGCTGATGACGTGGACGCGCACGTAAGTAGCCTACGGCCCACGGATACGGGGCTTCAAGGCAAGGGAGTGCTCGTCACGGGAGCGTCGGGCGGCATCGGCGCGGCGTGCGTCCGCGCGTTTGCGGCAGAGGGCTCGCGGGTGCTCGTCCACTACCACCGCGGCGAGGAGCGTGCGCGAGCGCTCGCGGAGGAGCTCGGCGGCGCCCCGATCGCACGGGCGGACCTCACCGTGGAGGCGGACGTCGAGCGCCTCTTCGCGGAGGCGCGACGGGCCCTCGGGAGCGTGGACGTCTGCGTCGCGGTGCACGGCGTCTGGCCGCGGGAGGACGTCCCAGCGTGGGAGCTACCGCTCGAGCGCTGGGAGGAGACACTGCGTCTGAACCTCACGACCACGTTCCTCGTCGCCCGCTCGTTCCTGCGCGAGGTGAAGCGCTCGGGCAATGGGTCGCCGTCGCTCGTCCTCGTCGGCTCGACGGCAGGGGTCTTCGGCGAGGCGGGACATGCCGACTACGCCGCCGCGAAGTCCGCGATCCTCACCGGGCTGCTCCTATCGCTGAAGAACGAGATCGTCCGGATCGCGCCGAACGGTCGCGTGAACGCGGTCGCTCCCGGTTGGACGGACTCGCCGATGACCCGGGGCCTCGTCGATCCCGACCGCATCCGAGCGGTCTCCCGCACGATGGCTCTCCGGAAGGTCGCCCGCCCGGAGGACGTCGCCGCGCAGGCAGTCGTCCTCGCATCCGACACGCTGTCCGGCCACGTCAGCGGTCAGATCGTCGTCGTCGCGGGCGGTATGGAAGGCCGCGTCGTGCACGACGGCGCCTGAGCACGCGGCGGCGGCGCCCCGAGGGCGCTGGGCGGGAGCGAAGTGCGCCAATTCAGCGCCGATACGCAGACAAACGGCGTTGCAGTGCCTGTCACCGAATGTGTGAAGAGTCCGCGCCGATCTGTCCACAGGGGTGCCAAAATGAGAAGGGCGGCGTCGTCCGCCGCCCCTTCTCGAAGCTCCGGAGCCGGTACTGATTGCCGTCAGTCCCCAGCCGGGAGTCGTTCTCGCTATCGGCACTCGACTTGCAGCACTTGAGCGCCGCTGCTGGACAGGGACGCGGGCGGGGTAGCCGCCAAGCCCCCGCCCCGGTCCCGGCAGGTCCCTCCTAGGAGGAACCGCAGTGTCCCCTCACTCACACCTCACTCGCGCAACCGCCGCATCGTCGCGCGCCGTGAGTGATTCCTAGCCTGCACGATTCCCCCACGGTGGGCGTCACCCCGAAGGGCTTGATCGATCACTCGGTTTGGGTTGACCTGCCCACTTCACCGGTCTCGAGCGTCATGCGTGACCGCTCGTACGCGCGCACTCGACCGCCTGCGCGAGCACGGACGCGTCCTCCGTCTGCACCGCGTCGACGACAAGAGCGTGCAGCTCGGAGGGCAAGGTCTGCTGGGATGCATCGAGAACCGCGCGAGCATGCTCGAGTGCGGGCTCGAGACGTCCACGCCGGAGCTCGACGCCGAGCAGCGGGAAACGGGCCGTCCATTGGAACACCGTCGGCCCGAGACGATCCTCCGCCTCCCAGCCGGCGAGGGCGGCCTGCGCGAAGGCGACGGCCGCGTCGTCGTCGCCGTCGCGAGACGCAAGCCAGGCGGCGTTTGCCTGGACGAGCCCGACGTACCCGTGGAGATCGTCGAGCGCGCGGAGCTCCTCGAGCAAGGCTCGCACGCCCTCGACGTCCCCGCGCTTGCGGTGCAAGACGAGCGCGTAGACGAGACAGCGAACCTCGATCAGGGCATCGCCTCGACGTCGGGCCGAGGCCAGCCCGCGGTGGAACGCGCTCTCGGCCTCGTCGAGGTTGCCCCGCCAGAGAAGGCCGAAGCCGAGCGTGAAGTCGGCCTGGACGTCCTCGAGCTCGAGGGAACGGCGATAGATCTCGCGGATGAGCGACTCCGTCTCGTCGGAGAGCGCGTACCGCTCACGCCGATACGCATTCTGTGCCGTGACGTGGAGGAACTGGAGCTCCTGCCGGGGGTTGCCGTGTCGCCGGACCTCCGGCTCGATCTGGTCGATGAGACGGCCGAGCTCGACGACATCGGCCTGGAAGTAGTGGTGGTGAGCCTCCTCCAGCTTGACGTCGATCCACGTCCCCCACCAGGCCTCATCGCGCTCCGACACGCGCTCGAGGACGCGCGCAGCCTCGAGATGCGCATCCAGGCCGTCGGGACGGCCGCTCTGCCTCAACACGCGACCGAGGCGGCTCCACAGGATCGCAGCGTCGAGCGGAACGGGACCCAGCGCGAGCGCTGCCCGCAGCGCGTCCTCGCCCTCTGCGTAACGACCACGGAGGACGTGCAGCGAGCTCAGCACGATGCTCAGAGAGACGGCCGCCCCGCCGTACGGCCCCCGCGCGTTCTCGCCCCCGTCTTCAGCGCGCGCCATCGCCCAGCTGAACGCCGCCCGGAGGTTCTCGCGGTCCTGCTCGAGCCGGTCGAGCACCTCGGTCGACCCTGGCCCGGCAAGCCGTGCCGCGGAGTCACGCGCCATGGCGACGAAGCGGTCGAGATGCCGGTCGCGGTACGCCGAGGTCTCGCCGGCCTCCTCCAGCATCGCAGCGGCGAACTCGCGGATCGTCTCCAGCATCCAGTAGCGGGGCTCACCTCCGGACGCCGGCGTCTGACGAACGAGACTCTGCGCGACCAGGGACAGGAGCTCCTCCAGGTCCGCTTCGCAGACCGTCTCGACGACGTCGAGAGCCGCGCCGGCGGGGAAGACCGCGAGCCGCCGGAACAGCCGCTGCTCTCCGCCGTCGAGGAGATCGTGACTCCAGGAGATGGTGGCGTGGAGCGTGCGCTGCCGCTCGTCGACGTCCCGAGGGCCCCGGAGGACGTCGATGCGGGACGAGAGACGCTCCAGCAGCGCCGCGGGCGGAAGCGCGGCAGTTCTCGCGGCGGCGAGCTCGACCGCGAGAGGAAGGTTGTCGAGCCGCGCGCACAGGGCCTCCATGGCCGCCCGGCTCTCCGCCGGGTCGAACTGGGCTCCGGCAGCTCGCGCGCGGGTCTCGAACAGCGACAGCGCGTCGGTGGGCTCGAGCGGCTGCACCGCGTAGACCTGCTCGCCCGCGACGGCGAGCGGTTGACGGCTTGTGGCCAGCACGAGGAGGTTGGGGCAGCCGGCGAGCAGCGGTGAGACGACCTCGGACACGGCTTCGACGACGTGCTCGCAGTTGTCGAGCAGGAGCAGCAGGCGCTTCGCGCCCAGCCCACGCGGGATCGCTGCGGAGAGGGGCTCGCCTGCCCGCTCCTCGACGTCGATCGTCTGGGCGATCGCCGACGCGACGAGGCCGGCGTCGCGGAGCGACGCAAGCGGAACCCAGGACACGCCGTCGGGGAAGGCGTCGCTCAGCTCGGCTGCGAGCTGAAGGGCGAAGCGAGTCTTGCCCGTCCCACCCGGGCCGGTCAGGGTCAACAGGCGAACGGACTCGCGCGACACGCGGTGCACGAGCTCCCGCAACTCCGCCTCCCGACCGAGAAACGGTGTCGCGGGCACGGGCAGGTTCGTCCGGAAGAGCGTGTTCAGGGGACCGAAGTCGGTGTCTCCGAGCTGGTACAGCGTCAACGGAGCAGAGAGATCCTTGAGCCGGTGCAGGCCGAGATCCGTGAGCGCGAACGCCCCAGGCTCGAGCAGCCCTGCCGTCGCCGGCGAGATTACGACCTGGCCGCCGTGGCCGCTCGCGCCGATGCGTGCGGCTTTGTGCACGTCCATCCCGACGTAGTGCGCGCCGGCGAGGAGGGCCTCGCCCGTGTGGACGCCGATCCGAACCCGGATCGGGCCGCGGTCCAGCGACGACTGCACGCTCTCCGCGCAGGCGACGGCGGCGCGGGCCGACGAGAAGGCACAGAAGAACGCGTCGCCCTGCGTATCCACCTCCGCGCCGCCGTGCACGGCCAACGCGTCCCGAATCACGGCTCGATGGCCGCGGAGCGCCTCGGCGTACCCCTCCGCTCCGAGCTCCTCGAGAAGGCGTGTCGACCCCGCCACGTCCGTGAACAGGAACGTGACGGTCCCGGTCGGCAGCTCCGTCGGCACGGGAAAGAGGTTACGACGGCGAGCCACGTGGTGGAATGCGGGAGTGAGCCGTTTCGTCGAACGCCTGGGCGAAGGGCCGCCGCTCGTCGGCGACGGCGGCATGGGCGTGCTCGTCTCGAGCGCCGTCGCGCGGCTCCGCTGCCCCGAGGAGGCCAACGTGCGATCCCCGGAGAGCGTCCTGTCGCTCCACCTGGGCTTCATCCGTGCCGGCGCCGACCTGATCGAGACCAACACGTTCGGCGCGAACCGCGGCAAGCTCCGCACGCACTATCTCGAGGACGAGGTTCGCGCGATCAACGAGGCGGGAGTGAAGATCGCGCGTGACGCGCGAGACGTGTCCGGCCGCGACGTCTTCATCGCCGGCTCGATCGGGCCGCTCGGCGACCTGGCCGTCCCG
>JBOHBD010000014.1:0-5384 GCA_050698195.1 Gaiellaceae bacterium | reverse complement strand
AGCCCGAGCATCAGCCGGAGCTGGATCTCGGCCGCGACGAGCGGAGGGAGCTCGAGAAGCCGCGCGCTCGCGACCGACTGGCTGAAGAGGACGAGGCGCGCGGCGGAGAGAGGGAGGGCGCAGGCTTCGGCAACGGCCGCCGCGGCTCCGCGTATGTCCGCGTCGTCTAGCTCGAGCGCCGACGCGAGCTCGACGACGGCCGCAGCCGAGTACCAGACGGACGAGAGGTCGTCTCCAACCGCCCGGTCGCCGTAGCCGTCTCGAACGAGACGCGCGCGGGAGAGCACGGCTTCGAGCGCGGGCCTGACGTCTTCAGGGCACCCTTCCAGGAAGTACGCGTGCAGGCGCTCGAGCCGCTGGCCGGGCTCGGGCCTCGCAGGTCGCTGGGACTCGAGTGTGTGCCGGAGCGGCAGACGCGAGTCCGATCCGAAATGGGTGCCTGCCTCAGTCGTCACTAGGAGAGTGTCCCTCGTTTGTCTCGCATAGTTCCCCCCGCGCCTTCGTCTACCTACTCGGCGGTCGCCGGGATGGTGGTCGTGAGCTGCTCTGCCAGGAGGCGCTCGACGTCGAGCAACAGCTCCTCGGTCTCGTTCCAGCGGTCGAAGACGCGAATGCCGGTGGGGCTGCGTCCACCGGTGTCGGCGGCGATCACGATCGGCACCTCCGGGCGCAGCGCTCGCGTGCGGTTCGCGTTGCGGAGGGCGGACGCGACGTCCGCGCCACCGTCCAACACGGCCAGGTCGAGCTGGGGATCGCGAATCGCGTCCGGGAGGCGCTCGGGTGTCGTAAGCTCCTCGACCTCGAGGTCTCGACCCTCGAAGAGGAACCTGGCGAGCTTCACGAACCGCGGGTCGCGGCTCGCGACGAGGACGCGTGCGCGGGGCTCCGGGACGTCCTCCCAGGGCGACGTGGAGCTGTCAGCTCGAACGTCCGACGCGCTTCGCGAGGCCCACGCGACACGGTCTCCCACCTCCAGCCCGCGCCGTTCGCACTCCCCGGCGGCGAGCTCCACGACCTCGCGGGCGCCGCGGCACGACGCCGTCCGCCAGGGCCGCAGGCTGTGCTCGATCGCGATCACGACCTGGTCCGAGTCGAGGAAGACGGCGTCGATGGGGAACCGCATGAAGTGCGTATGGATCGCGAAGGCGGGCCGGAGGACCATGCCCTGTCCGGGGTTCAGCCGGCGCCTTCCAAGAAGTCCCCGCATCCGCCGGTGCGCCCGGTCGGCTACGACGCAGCGCTCGCAGACGATCCGGCCGTCCTCGCGGCGGAGCGTCAACGTGCCCATGGCTCAGAGCACTTCGGCGATATGGATCATGGCCGGAACGAGAAGGACGATCATGATCGCCGGGAAGATGAGGAAGACGAGCGGGAAGAGCAGCTTGATCGGCATCTTCTGCGCCTTCTCCTCCGCCGCCGCCTTCCGCCGCTTCCGCATCTCGAGAGCGACGTTCCGCATCGTCGTCCCGATCGAGACGCCGAGCTTCTCGCCCTGAACCAGGGCTCGGACGAAAATTCTCATGTTCGGCGCGTCCGCGCGGCGTCCGAGGCTCTCGATCGCCTCGAACACGGAGAGCCCCATGCGCTGCTCCTGCAGGGTCAGCCGGAGCTCCTGCCCCAGCGGATCGGCAAGGCCTTCCGAAGCGACGCGCATCGATGCGAGGATGCCGAGACCCGCCTCGATCGTGACCACGAGCAGGTCGATCATGTCGGGCATCTGGCGGTTGAGCTTGTCGTAGCGAAGGCGCGTGCGACGATCGACGTAGGCCATCGGCCCGAACCATCCCATCGCCGCGCCCGCGAAGGCGGCGAGGACGGTCACGACGAGCGACCCGCCGAGAACAGGCACCGACCAGAGCGCGAAGATCGCCAGACCGATCGCAAGCAGCACCTGGTATCCGAGGATCTTGCGCGGGCTCGTGTCGTACATGCCGGCCGCGATGAGCTTCTGGCGTACCTCGGCCTCGCTGAAGCGTTGGAACCTGCGCGCCGTGACGTCCCCGAGTCGACCGGCAAGCGAGTCGAGCGGCCGACGGCTGGGAGCATCGACCTCCGAGCCACCCGCGGCCTCGGCGACGTAACCGTACGTCCCGATCTGGTCGAGGGTGGCGGTACCCGGTGCGCGGCGCAAGCTGATGACGAGGAGCGTCACGCCTGCTCCGAAAAGGAGAATTCCTGCGACTGCCAGCACTTCGATACCCATGCCTCAGACCTCGATGTCGACGATCTTTTTGATGGCGAACCAGCCGCCGATCAACATGATGACCCACATACCGAGCGCGAAGCGCCCGGGATTCGTGTCCCAGAGCGGTGAGAGCCATTCCGGGTTGACCCAGAAGAAGAAGAGGAGCAGGACGACCGGGATCGCGGTGAGGATGTACCTCGCGATCCGGCCCTGAGCGGTCAGGACGCGGACCAGGCGCTGGAGCTCCATGCGGCCGCGGATGTTGTCGACGACGCGGTCGAGAACCTCTGCGGTGTTGCCGCCGGCCTCGCGCCCGAGCCGGGTGACGAGGGCGACCTGATCGACGTCCAGGTTGTCCATGCGGCGGGCCATGACGCTCAGAGCATCGTCGAGGGGCACGCCGAGCTGCTCGTCCTGCAGAACCCGGCGGAACTCGGTCCGCGACGGCTCGGTCGAACCGTCGACCATCACGCCCATCGCGCCGATCAGGCTGTGGCCCGCCCGCAGCGCGCCGGCGAGGACCTCGAGGTTGTCCGGCAGCTCCTCCGCAAACGCCGCGCGCTTGCGGGCGACTCGCTTCCTCACGACGAACCGCGTCACGAATGGAGCCAGCAGGCCGACGAAGAGCCCGAGCAGCGACTGGAGGACGAGTGCCGCGAGGATCGACCCCAGCACGCTGCCGATCACGGTCCAACCGGCGATCGTCACGGGCGACTGCTTGAGCCCAGCGAGCTCGACGTCGCGCTCGAACGTCTGCCACCAGCGAAAGCCTTCGACCTTCCGTTGCGCGCGTTCGGCGAGCATCGCAGTGACCTCGGCGCGGCGGAGGCGCGAGTCCTCC
The DNA here is from genome assembly GCA_050698195.1 of Gaiellaceae bacterium. Taxonomy (GTDB): domain Bacteria; phylum Actinomycetota; class Thermoleophilia; order Gaiellales; family Gaiellaceae; genus GMQP-bins7. The sequence continues at coordinate 2,358 of JBOHBD010000014.1, read as the reverse complement.
TCGGTCGGGACGTTGACGTACTGGGCCATCCGCCTCCGGACGGAGCGCGAGCGGAGGTCGAGCGCGGCCATGGTCGCGAACGCGAGCAGGGCGAGCACGGCGACGATGATGAACACCATCAGATAGGGAGAGACGATGACGTCATCGAGCCAGTTCCGCTCGAACGAGCCCCGTGCCGTGAGATCGAGCGCCGGCGTCGCGTAGCTCGCGGTAGCAGGAGCCAGACCAGCCACCTGGACGCTCACGTTCGCCTCCACCGAGGGCGGAAGCAGTGACCTGTACGTGACGAGGTACTCGCTCGAGAGGCGGTTTCCGATCTGCTCGAAGATCGGCTCGAGCTCGCCAGGCGTCGCGGTCTCGACGTACGTGCCGCCGGTACGTTGGGCGAGCGACCGGAGCGTCACCGGGTCGTACTGCGGCGAGCTGAGCCCGACCGAGATCACGCGGACGTTCGCGTCGTCGAGAGCGGCGAGCGCTTCCGCGCGACCGCCCTCGCTGCCGATGTCCGTGCCGTCCGAGAGAAGGACGACGGAGGCGCGCGCGAGGCCCTGGTCGGTCGCCATCTCCGCCGCCTCGATCAGCGTGTCGTAGATCTCGGTGCCCTCGCCGAGGGCCGGAGCGTTCGCGACAGCGTTCGCGAGCTGCGTGCCGTCCGTCGTGAACCCGACGAGCTCGGTCTGCCCGGGATTGAACGCGACGATCGCCACAGGCAGCTCCTTCGTGCGCTCTCCCAGGAAGGCCCGTGCCGCGTTCATCGCCCCGGCGATCGGTGCGCCCTTCATGCTGTTCGAGGCGTCGATCAGGAGGATGGCGCCGCTCACACCGCCGCCGGGCGGCTCGACTCCGAGGCCGACGACGGGGCCGCCGTTCTCGGTGACCGTCAGCTGGCTCGTCGTCAGCGTGCGCGGAGACGGCAGCTGCAGCAGGTACGCCCGGTCAGGGAACCCGCTCGCCGCGTCCTCTTGAAGCGTGGGCGCTCGCTGAGCGAAGGCGATCGCAGGCACGGCGAGGGCGGCGAGCGCCGCCCCCGCGAGCACGAGCTGAATCCGGCGCCTCACGCCGTCGCGCCCCGGCGCTCGTCGAGCGACGCGACGCGCTCGCCGAACATGCTCTGTGGCAACTCGATGCCGCGCTTGCGGAACTTCTCGAGGAAGACCGGACGCAATCCGGTGGGACGGAGCGAGCCCGTGATCGTCCGGTCGGGGGCGACCGACTGGATCTCGAACTCGAAGATGTCCTGGAGCTGGATGACGTCCGACTCCATCCGGAGCACCTCTGTGACCTGCACGACTCGCCGGGAACCGTCTTCGAGGCGATCGATGTGGACGAGCAGATCGAGGGCCGCCGAGACATGCTGGCGAATCGCTCGCAGAGGCAGGTCGTAACCCGCCATCAACACCATCGTCTCGATGCGATGGAGCCCGTCTCGAGGAGAGTTCGAGTGGACCGTGGAGAGCGACCCGTCGTGGCCCGTGTTCATGGCCTGGAGCATGTCCAGCGCCTCGGCGCCCCGGACCTCACCGACGATGATGCGGTCGGGTCGCATACGGAGGGAGTTCCGCACCAGCTCTCGAATCGGCACGTGCCCCTCGCCCTCGATGTTGGGCGGGCGTGCCTCGAGCCGCAGGACGTGGCGCTGGTGGAGCTGCAGCTCGGCCGCGTCCTCGATCGTGACGATGCGCTCGCTGTTCGGGATCGACGCCGTGAGCGCGTTCAGCAGCGTCGTCTTCCCGGAGCCCGTGCCGCCCGAGATGAGCATGTTCAGCTGGGCCTCGACGCAGCGCGTGAGGAAGTCGACCGACTCCTCGGAGATCGATCCGATGTTGACCATGTCCTCGAGCGAGAGACGCCGGCGCGAGAACTTTCGGATCGTGAGGAGGGGTCCCGAGAGCGACAGCGGCGGGACGACCGCGTTGACGCGGCTCCCGTCCGGGAGGCGTGCGTCGACCATCGGCGACGACTCGTCGATGCGCCGTCCGATCTGCGACACGATCTTGTTGATGATGCGGCGCAGGTGCGACTCGTCCGTAAAGCGGACCGTCGTCTCGTAGAGCTTGCCGCCGCGCTCGATCCACACATCGTCGGGGCCGTTGCACATGACCTCGGTGATCGAATCGTCCGCGAGCAGGCGCTCGAGCGGCCCGTAGCCGAGGATGTCGTCGAGGATCTCCGACGTGATGCGTTCGCGATCCTCACGCGCGATGCCGGTCTCGTCGTTCAGGAGCCTGCGCACGTCCGCGGTCACGCGATCGCGGAGCTCGTTGGGATCGACGGCGATGTTGAACAGCTGCGGTCCCAGCTCGGAGATGACGCTCATGTGGACGCGGTTCTTGAGCTCGGCGAACGGCTCTTGCTCTC
>JBOHBD010000013.1:0-3442 GCA_050698195.1 Gaiellaceae bacterium | reverse complement strand
CCTGGAGTTCGCGCGCGACATCGCAGAGGCCGAGGGCATCGCCGAGGTCGCCAGTCGTGCCGTCGCGCATTCCGCGCGCATTCTCGGGAGCCCGAGCGCAACGCTCTGGCTCCAGGACGCTGCCTCCGGAGATCTCGTCCCCCTCGCCGGCGTGCCGGAGGACGACGATCAGGGGCTGGCCTCGATCCCGGTGAGGCTGCTGACGCCGTGGCTCGGACGCTCGGAGCCGTACCTCGTCGGTCCCGACGACTACGACTCCGACTCCTCGCCACTCGAGAACACGGGCGGCCGGTTCGCAGTTGCGCCCCTCGCCGTGAACGGGCGCTGGGGAGTCATCGCGGCCGCGATCCCGCACGACTCGGGATTCGGCGGGCGGGAGCTCGAGCTCCTGGGCGGTCTCGCCCAGCAGACGAGGCTCGCGCTGCAGAGCGCGGAGAGCTACGAGACCCTGGAGCGCACGTTCCTCTCGACGGTCGAGGCGCTCGCCAACGCGCTCGAGGCGAACGACGAGCGCACCTCGACACACGCGCGCTGGATCACCGATCTCGCGCTCAAGGTCGGCGTCGACCTCGGCCTCGAGCCGAAGGCGCTCAAGCGCCTCGAGCTCGGCGCGCTCTTCCACGACATCGGGAAGATCGGGATCCCTGCCTCGATCCTCACGAAGCCCGGACCGCTCACGCCGGAGGAGCAAGGGGTGATCGAGACGCACCCGCTGCTCGGTGAGCGCATCCTCGCTCCGATCGAGCAGCTCGAGCCGGTCCGCCGGATCGTCCGGAGCGCCCACGAGCGGTGGGACGGCCTGGGGTACCCGGACCATCTGGCAGGGGACGAGATCCCCATCGAGTCACGGATCGTCCTCGCCTGCGACGCATTCCACGCGATGACGACCGATCGACCCTACCGCGGCGCGCTGGGCGCCGAGGACGCTCGTCGGCGCCTCGAGGACGCGTCCGGCTCCCAGTTCGATCCGGCGGTCGTCGACGCGCTGCTCCGCGTCCTCGACGACGCGGACAACGCAAGTTACAACTTGTAACTTGGCGGCTCGTTCGGACGCGGCTCCGGCGGTCAGGCACCGGCGGCTTCCGCCTTGCGCAACCCGAGGAACGCCCACGTCCAGAACGCGACGCCCATCCCGATCGCGAGCGCGAACGCTGCGAGGGCGTGGGGCGGGTCGCCCGCGAGGAACCCGCGTCCGGTCTCGAGGATGTAGGTCAGCGGATTGGCCGAGGCGACCGACTCGATCCAGCCCTCGAGGAGCTCGAGGGGGACGTAGACGGGGGCGAAGAAGAGCACGAGGAAGACCGGCATCTGCATCAGCGGCGCCGCCTGGATCGTGCGGAAGCGCATCGCGAGCCCGCCGGCCCAGAAGAAGCCGCAGAGGTTGACGAGCAGCGCGAGGACGTACAGCCCGACGAGGTCGACCGGGCCACCGCCGACCTGCATGCCCACGGCGAGAGCCACGACGGTGAGCACGACCGCGACGACGAGCCAGCGGACGAAGGCCGCGAGCCCGTATCCGAGGACGATCCCGCTTCGATGCGGCGCCGCGAGCATGAGCCGCTTGGCGAACCCGCCCTCGAAGTCGCGCGCGACCCCGAAGCCCGTGAAGACGCCGCTGAACGCCGCCGACTGGATCAGCACGAAGACGAACTGAAAGGCCGTGTATCCGGGCGGAAAGTCGAATCCGGGAACCTCGCGGAGCTGTGACAGCCCGCCCGCGAACGCGGTGAAGAAGAAGAGCGGGAAGGCCATCGTCGGGAGCACGATCTGAGGGTTCGTGAGGGCGTTCTTCAGCGTCCGCCAGGCGACCCCGGAGACGACGTTCCAGAGCGTCATGTCCTCGTCATCCTTGTTCGCAGCGCCCGCGAGGCGAGCGCGAGCGAGACGACCCCGATCACGATCGTGAACCCGAAGCCGAGCGCGAGCGCCTGCGCGTCCCACCCCTCGATGATGAGGCTGCGGACCGCCTCGATCATGTACGAGACCGGGTTCAGGGTCGCGGCCGTCCGGAACCACTCCACGCCGATCAGATCGCGCGGTGCGTTCATCGAGGAGATGAACAAGAACACGAAGAGGACGGGGAAGAGCGCCTGGATCGACTCGCCGGAGCCCGTCCTGAATGCGAGCCACGCGCCCAGCGCCGCGAACGAGAGCGAGATGACCGCGGCGTAGAGGAGCAAGACGGCGACTCCGGCCGCGCCAGAGGCGAACTCGACGCCGACGGCAAGCCCGACGGCGAGGTAGAAGAGCGCCTGCACGACGCCGAGCACGACCACGCCGGTGAGCTGTCCGACGAGCAGCGACCAATCCCGCAGCCGAGTCAGCGCGAGCCTGTTGACGAAGCCGGTCTGGATGTCGCGGGCGAGATCGGTTCCCGCGTTCATCGTCGAGAAGAGCGCCCCCTGGATGAAGGGGACGGCGAGTGCGAACGCCAGGAAGGAGTCGGTCGGGAAGCCCGACAGCTCGGTCGACGACTGCAGTCCCGCCGCGTTCACCGTCATCAGGGCGACCGGGAAGATCAAAGGAGGGATGACGCTCGCCGGCTGACGTGCGGTTCTCACGACCGAGCGGCGCGCGATCGCGCCGACCTGAGGCCACGAGCTCGTCATGCGCCACGCTTCTGCTCGAGCTCGGCCTCGGCCTGCTCGGCCGCGCCCTCGAGCGTTCGGCCCGTCTTGGCGAGGAAGACGTCGTCGAGCGTCGGCGCCCGGAGCTCGAGATCGACGATGTCGACGCCGTCCGAGTCCACTGCCCGGACGATGTCGGTGAGCCGGAGGCCGTCGCGGAGCCGGACGGCGACGTCGCCGGCCGTGTCGAGTGGGTCGCCGAAGCGCGCGAGGAAGTCGGCGATGCGCGGACGGTCGTCCTCGTTACGCGGAATCGCGTGCACGCTGGGGCGGCCGATCTCCGCCTTGAGCGCCGCGGGCGTCCCTTCCGCGACGATCTTCCCCTGGTCGATGATCCCCACTCGATCGGCCAGGACGTCGGCCTCCTCGAGGTACTGCGTCGTCAGGAACACGGTCACCCGATCTTCCCGGCGCAGGAGCGCGACCTCCTCCCAGAGCGCCGTTCGGCTCTGCGGGTCGAGTCCGGTCGTCGGCTCGTCGAGGAAGAGGATTCGCGGGGAGTGGACGAGGGCGAGCGCGAGGTCGAGCCGCCGCTTCATGCCGCCGGAGTAGCCGGCGACCTTGCGATCGGCCGCGTCGGCGAGCCCGACCCGGTACAGGAGCTCGTCCGCACGAGAGCGACGCTCTTCCTTGCTGACGCCCTGGAGCGTCGCCTGGAGCCTCAGGTGGTCGCGTCCGGTGAGCAGCGGGTCGAGCGCGGCCTCCTGGAGTGCGACGCCGATCAGCGAGCGCACCTTCGGTCCTTCCTTCACGACGTCGTAGCCGCCGACGCGCGCCGTTCCGGCCGTCGGCGGCAGGAGCGTCGTCAGGACGTG
>JBOHBD010000012.1:0-5034 GCA_050698195.1 Gaiellaceae bacterium | reverse complement strand
CGCTCGATCCTCATCCGGGCAGACCCGCTGCGATCGCCCGCGCCACCTTCCAGGGCTCCCCCACTCCCAGCGTCACGACGACGTCCCCCGGACGCACCCAGGCGAGCGCGAGCTTCGCCGCGTCGCCGTGCGTCGGCGCCCAGCCCCGCCGAACGCCCGCGCGGACGTTGTCGAGCACGAGCTTGCCGCTCACGGGCCGGGGAGCGTCGCGACCGCCGATGACGTCGGTCACGACCGCCGCGTCTGCGAGGCCGAGAGCATCGCCGAGCTCACGGTAGAGGTGCCGTGTTCGCTCGTGGACGTGCGGCTGGTAGACCGCGATCAACCTCCCTTCGGCATGCTCGCGGGCGGTCCGGAGCGTCGCGGCGATCTCGGTCGGATTGTGGGCGTAGTCGTCGTACACGCGGATGCCGCCGCTGTCGGCGACGAGCTCGAAGCGCCGCGCGACGCCCTGGAACGTCGCGAGCGTCCGCTCGGCATCCGTGCGACTCACTCCCGCGGCCTCGAGGGCCGCGAGGGCCGCCGCCGCGTTCAGGCGGTTGTGCCCGCCGGGTACGGCAAGCTCGAGCCCCACGGGTTCGAGCTCCCAGCCGCGAACGACGTTCGGCACCCCCTCGAGCCACCTCTCGAAGAACGTCGCGAGCTCGGCGGTCGAGGCGAACGTCGCATGGTGGTCGAGCTCGACGTTCGTGACGACCGCGACCTCGGGCCGGAGATGCTCGATCGAGCGGTCGGACTCGTCGCCCTCGACGACGAGCCACCCGTTCCCCACGCCCGCGTTCCCCCCGAGTTGCGGGACCACCCCTCCGACGATCCAGGCAGGATCCTCTCCGAGCTCGCGAAGGACGTACGCGATCATCGCCGTCGTCGTCGTCTTCCCGTGCGCACCGCCGACGACGACCGACCGGCGTAGCGCCACGAGCTCCGCGAGGAAGTCCGAGCGCGAGCGGCCTTCGGCTCGGCCTACGTGCGCGCTCGAGACGACCACCTCGAAGCCCGCCGGCGGCGCAGGTTCGCCGCCGACGTCGATCTCGATGCCCGAGAGCGTCTCCATGAAGATCGTCTCTCCGACATCCCAGCCGCGGACCTCCGCGCCCAGGGCCCGGGCGAAGTTCGCATACGCGGAGAGACCCGCCCCGCCGACGCCGACGAAGTAGATCCGCCGCCCCGCCAGCGGTCGGGCACCTCCGCTCACCAAGCCACCCCGCTGCCACGTACGGGAGCGTTGCGCGGCGTCACGCGCGCTCCCGGGCGAGGCGGACGAGCTCGTCCGCGATCTCGTCGGCGGCGTTCGGACGGGCAAGCGCCCGCATCGCGGCGCTCATGCGGGCGAGCCGGTCGGGATCACCGAGGAGCTCCTCGACGAGCTGTGGGACACGCCCGAGGTCCTCCTGGCGGACGACGACGGCGCCGCCTCCGTCCTCGAAGTAGCGCGCGTTGCGTTCCTGGTGGTCCGCGGTGGCGTGCGGATAGGGAACGAGGATGGACGGTGTGCCGGCCGCCGCGAGCTCCCACACCGTCCCTCCCGCCCTCGAGATCGCGAGGTCCGCGACCGCGAGCGCTGCCCCGAAGGCTCCGGTCGTCGCCAGGAGGACGTAGTCCTCACGTTTCACCTTCGTCCGAACCGCGTCCTCGTCACGCTCGCCGGCGATGTGCAGCACCGCAGGGCCACGTTCGCCGTACGCGTCGCCCACGAACTCGTTGAGCGCCCGGGCGCCGGCGAGGCCGCCGAAGACCGCCAGGACGGGCCCGTCGGGGGGAAGGCCGAAGCGCTCCCTCGCCTCCTCCCGGCGCGCGCCCATGTGGGATCGCGGAACGGGCCGGCCGACGACCCGGTATTTCCCGCCTTCACGGCCGTCGATCGGGTACGCGAGGAACACGCGGCGCGCGAACGGCGCCGCGAGCCGGTTGGCCAGCCCGAGGTGGGCGTCCGCCTCGGTCAGCGCCGCGGGGATGCGGCGGAGCCGGGCCGCCAGGACCATCGGCCCCGCGACGAATCCACCCCCGCCGAGGACGACGTCGGGGCGGCGGCGACCGAGGATCCGGAAGCAGGCCAACGGCGCCCGGACCGCGCGGGCGAGCGCTCGCAGGAGTCCGAGCCCCGGGCGCCGCGGCAGCCCGGAGATCGCAAACGTGTCGAGCTCGAAGCCCGCGTCAGGAACCAGCCGCGACTCGACGAGCCCTTGCGACCCGGCGAACGTCACCTTCACCCCGCGCGCGCGCAGCGCTTCCGCGACTGCCAGCGCGGGCAGCACGTGTCCGGCGGTTCCTCCGGCTGCGATCAGACACCCGAGACTGGGCGACCCCTCCATTGACGGCGATGTTAAGGAGAATCCCCACCCCTGCGAGGAGCACGACGAGGCTCGAGCCGCCGTAGGAGACGAACGGGAGCGGGATGCCCGTGAGGGGCGCGATCCCGAGGACCGCCGCGAGGTTGACCGCCGCCTGCCCGCAGACGAGGGCGGTGAGGCCGGCGGCGAGGAGCTTCCCGAACGGGTCGCGGCAGCGCAGCGCGATGCGAAACCCCGCGATCGCGAAGGCCGCGAACGCGCCGATGACGAACGCGGAGCCCACGAGGCCGAGCTCCTCCGCGACGACCGCGAAGATCATGTCCGTGTGGGCCTCCGGCAGGTACAGGACCTTCTGCACGCCTTCGCCGAGGCCCTCGCCCGTGAACCCGCCCGAGCCGATCCCGATCAGCGCCTGCACGATCTGGAAGCCCGATCCCTCGGCGTCGCTCCACGGGTCGAGGAAGCTGAAGACGCGGGCGCGACGGTACGGCTCGGCCCAGATCGCGATGAGCCCGACGCCCGCGGCGAGGAGCGACGCGGCGAGGAGCAACCGGACGGGGACGCCGGCCACGACGAAGACCGCGAGCATCATCCCGCAGAGCGAGATCGTCGTCCCGAGGTCGGGCTCGAGGAGGATCAGCCCGCAGAAGATCGCGGTCAGCAGGCCGAGCGGCTTCGCGAGCTCGGCGAGCGTCCTGGGCGGCGGACGCCGTGCGAGGTGGAACGCCGCGAAGAGGCAGAGCGCAAGCTTCGCAAGCTCCGATGGCTGGAAGCTGGCCGGGCCGAGCAGGAACCAACGGCGCGCGCCGTTGATCTCGGGAGCGACGACCAGCACGGCCGCACAGAGCGCCAGTGCGGCGAGCAGGAGCGGCGGCGCGACGAAGCGCAGACGGCGATAGTCGAAGCGCGACGCGATCAGCATCAGCACGACGCCGAGGAACGCGTAGACCGCCTGCCGCTTCAGGTAGCTCATCGGGTCGCCGTCGCCGAGCGCGGCCGCTGCGGACGTCGCGCTGTACACCATCACGAGGCCGAACGCGACGAGCCCGAGGGTCACGAGCACGAGGAGCTTCTGGTCGAAGCGGCTGTCAGCCGTCACGGGCGCACCTCGTCGGTCGGCCGTCTCACGGAAGCTCTCCGACGAGGCGACGGAACTCGTCGCCCCGCGCCTCGAAGTCCCGAAACTGGTCGTAGCTCGCGCAGGCCGGCGAGAGCAGCACGACCTCACAGGGCGACGCGGTATGTGCGGCCTCGGCCACCGCACCGGCGAGATCGCCGCAGCTCACGAACGGAATGCCTCGCTCCTCGAGCGCGCCGGCGATCTCGGCGGCCGCCTCTCCGATCAGGTACGCGCGATCACCGGGCTCGAAGGCGGCAGCGAGCGGCTCGTACGGCTCCGCTTTCCCGCGCCCGCCGAGGATGACGTGCAGCGTGGACTCACGGAGAGCGGCGATCGCCCGTCGAGCAGCGGCGACGTTCGTCGCCTTGGAGTCGTTCACGTAGCGCACCCCGCGAACAGTCCCGACGTCCTCGATGCGATGGGGGACGCCGCGAAAGCTTCGAAGCGCAGCCGCGATCGCCGCGTCCTCGACGCCGGCCGCGCGCGCCGCGACGGTCGCCGCCGCGGCGTTCTCGCGGTTGTGCGCGCCCGGAATCGCGGGTTCGGCCGGCAGAGGGTCGTCGGCGTTGAACTCGAGCCGACGCGCACCCCCGGGGATCGGGTCGAGTCCGCGCGGGACGACCGCCGTGTCGTCCTCCGTCTGCAGCTCGAAGATGCGGAGCTTGATGTCGGTGTACCACTCGAACGTGCCGTGACGATCCAGGTGGTCGGGCTCGAGGTTGAGGAGAACCGCGATCGTCGGCTTCAACGTCTCGACGTCCTCGAGCTGGAACGACGAGAGCTCGCACACGATCCACGTTCGAGCGTCCACCGAGCCCGCGAGGGAGGTCAGCGGCCGACCGACGTTGCCGGCCACCTCGACCGGCCTGCCCGCGGCGCGGAAGATCGCGCCGAGGAGCTCGCTCGTCGTCGTCTTGCCGTTCGTTCCCGTGACCCCGATCAGCGGGTTCGGGAGAAGCCGGGCACCGAGCTCGATCTCGCTCCAAACGGGCACGGCACGGTCACGGACCCCGGCGACGAGCGGCGTCTCGCCGGGAACCCCCGGGCTCTTCACGACGAGATCGATTCCCCCCTCAATCAACGTCTGCAGCGTCTCCTCCTCGCGTCCGAGGTGGACTTCGACACCCAGCGCCCGGAGCCTCCCCACGTCGAGCGCCTCGTCGCGGTCGTACCCCACGACCTCGGCCCCGCTCGCAAGGAGCGCGTCCGCAGCAGACCGACCCGAGCGCGCGAGCCCGACGACGAGAACGCGCGCGCCAGCGAGCTCCGCCACGGCGCTCACGGCTCGATGATCTGCAGGAAGTCCCGATAGAAGAGCGCGAAGCCGGACGCGCAGAGGATCGCGCAGACGATCCAGAACCGCACCATCACCTTCGTCTCCGACCAGGCCTTCATCTCGAAGTGGTGGTGGATCGGCGCCATCAGGAAGTCACGCCGTCCGGTTCGCTTGAAGCTGACGACCTGGATGATCAGCGAGAGCACCTCGATGACGAAGATGCCCGCGATCAGCAGCAGGAGGAGCTCGGTGCCGGTAACGATCGCGAACCCCGCGACCGCGCCGCCGAGCGCCATCGAGCCGGTGTCGCCCATGAAGACCTCGGCCGGGAAGGCGTTGTACCAGAG
>JBOHBD010000011.1:0-6960 GCA_050698195.1 Gaiellaceae bacterium | reverse complement strand
CGAGTATCCACAGTGGTGGCAGTGGAGCCGTCCGTCGCCGTGGAGCGTCAGCGTGACGTCGCAGCTCCGGCACCGACGGGACACGCCGCACGCGCGGCAATGGATCGCTCCGGAGACGCCTCGACGGTTGAGCAGGAGGATCGCCCGGCGGCCCAGTTCCTGCACGGCCGCGAGCTCCGCGAGAAGCGGCGCCGACAGCGGGTAGCCGGCCTCGCGGCGCAGGTCGACGAGCCGCACGGATGGAAGCGGAGCCCCGATGCGCGTGGGGAGCTCGAGCCGGTCCAGTCGCGCCCAGCTCTCGGCACGCGGTGTCGCGCTCCCGTAGACGGCAACGGCTCCTTCGAGCGCCGCACGCTTCGCCGCGACAGTGCGGGCGTCGTAGCGCGGGTCCGACTCCTGCTTGAACGACGCGTCGTGTTCTTCGTCGACGACGATCAGGCCCAGCTCGGCGACCGGAGCGAAGACGGCCGAGCGGGCGCCGACGACGACACGCGCCTCGCCTCCGAGGACGCGCTCGCGCTCGTCGCGTCGCTCGGCGTCCGTCAGCGCGGAGTGGAGGACGGCGACGCGGTCGCCGAAACGGGCGGCGAAACGGCCGACCGCCTGGGGAGTCAGCGCGATCTCCGGCACGAGGACGATCGCCCCGCGTCCCCGCTCGAGGGCGGCCGCGCAGCCCTGCAGATAGACCTCGGTCTTGCCGCTACCGGTGGGCCCGTGGAGCAGGAGATGCCGGCCTCCTGCGTCGAGCGCGGTGACGATCCGATCGACGGCCTCGCGCTGCGCCGGCGTCAGCTCCTCCGGCTCGGGCTCCCCGGGAAGCGACTCCCTCGAGGCCGGTGCGCGCCGCTCGCCACGCCGCGTGCGCGCGTGCGGTGCGACCAGAGCGAGCGCGCGGGCGGGGGTCGATCCGTAGTACTCCGCGAGCCAGAGAGCGAGCTCGACGAGGGGAGCCGGAACGCGGTCGACGAGCGGGCCGGCCGCGGCGACGTCGACGTCCGGCGGCGCGTCGACCCCGACCGCGACGACCACCCCGCGGAGCTGCCGGCCGCCGAGGCGAACCGAGACGACCGCCCCCCGCTCGACGTCCTCCGGCACCTCGTAGGTGAACGGTCGCGCGAGCGCGCGGGCGGTGACGAGCGGGTAGACCTCGGCGAGGGGCACGGTGGCGAGCGTATCCGCGCCCCCGGCGGACGAGCTGTCACAGAAGACGCCAAGTTACAACTTGTTACTTGGCGCCTCGTCGTCCTGTCATGGCGCCCGGATCGGGTGTAAGGTCTCCCTTACATGGATTGCTCGATGATCCGACTCGAGGGCGTCTGCAAGCGGTTCGGCGACGTGGCTGCCGTCGACCGCGCGTCGCTCTGCGTCGATCGCGGCGAGGTCGTGGCGCTCCTCGGGCCGTCGGGCTGCGGCAAGACGACGCTGCTCCGGCTCGTCGCGGGGTTCGAACGGCCCGATACGGGGACCGTCGAGGTCGCCGGACGGGCCGTCAGCGGAGCGGGCACCTGGGTACCTCCGGAGGAGCGCCGTGTCGGGATGGTCTTCCAGGACTACGCGCTCTTCCCGCACCTCACCGTCTCGGAGAACATCGGCTTCGGGCTTGCGCGCCGTGCCCGCCTCGGGCGCACGGCAGAGCTCCTCTCCATCGTCGGGCTCGAGCGGCAGGTCGGCAGGTACCCGCACGAGCTCTCCGGAGGCCAGCAGCAGCGCGTCGCCCTCGCCCGTGCGCTCGCGCCCGCGCCCGAGCTCGTCCTGCTCGACGAGCCGTGGTCGAACGTCGACCCGTTTCTGCGGGAGTCGCTGCGCACCGAGGTGGCCGAGATCATCCGCCCGCTCGGCGTCACCGTCGTCCTCGTCACGCACGATCGCGAGGAAGCGTTCTCGCTCGCCGACCGGATCGCGCTCATGCGCGACGGCAGGGTCGTCCAGGAGGGGACGTCGGAGGAGATCTACTTCAGGCCCGAGTCGCGCTGGGCAGCCGAGTTCGTCGGCGCCGGGAACGTGCTCCGAGGCCCCGTGATCCGTGGGCTCGTCGAGACGGCGATCGGGGCCTTCCCGGTGAACGGTTCGTCGAACGCCGGCGCCGCCGAGGTCCTCGTCCGTCCGGAGCTCCTCGAGCTCGAACCCGATCCGGCCGGCGCCGCGGAGGTCGTCGGCCGCGAGTTCCGCGGCCACGACGTCTTCTACCGTGTCCTCCTCGACGGCGTCGAGCTCGTCTCGCACCGCCCCTCGACCGAGGTCGTACCGCTCGGAGCCCGCGTGTCGATCAAGCTCCACGAGGGGCTCGTTCCCGTCCTCGACTGAGCCGGCGCGCAGGTTCGCGCATCTGTGTAAGGTCCTCCTTACATCGTGGCTAGGGTAGCCCTTACACGGAGGTCTCGATGAAGGTGCTCGCTGGGCTCGCCACCCTGGTGGCGGCAGTCGTCGCCGCAGGCTGCGGCGGAGGTGAGGACGGCCCGCTCACGATCTACTCAGGGCGTGAGGAGGAGCTCGTCGCGCCGCTCTACGAGATGTTCACGGAGGAGACCGGGATCGAGGTCGAGGTTCGCTATGGCGACAGCGCCGAGCTCGCCGCGACGATCGCAGAGGAGGGGGAGAGCTCCCCCGCCCACGTCTTCTACGCCCAGGATACCGGCTCGCTCGGCGCCGTCGAGTCCGAGCTCGCACGGCTCCCGACGGAGATCCTCGACCGCGTCGACGAGCGCTTCCGCGACGGCGACGGCCGCTGGACCGGGACGTCGGGCCGCTCGCGGGTGATCGTCTACAACACGGACGCGCTGTCCGAGGACGAGGTGCCGGACTCGGTCTTCGACCTCACGGAGCCGGCCTGGCAGGGACGCATCGGCATCGCTCCGACGAACGCGTCGTTCCAGGCGTTCGTGACGGCGATGCGGCTCTCCGAGGGCGACGAGCGCACGCGACAGTGGCTCGAGGGAGTCCGGGCCAACGACCCGAAGGAGTACCCGAAGAACACGCCGATCGTCGAGGCTGCCGCTGCCGGCGAGATCGACGTCGGGCTCGTCAACCACTACTACCTCTACCTCGTGAAGGCCGAGCAGCCGGACGCGCCCGTCGCGAACCACTTCCTCGAGACCGGCGATCCGGGCGCGCTCGTCAGCGTCGCAGGCGCCGCGACGCTTTCGAGCTCGGACCAGCAGGACGACGCCGAGCGGTTCGTCGAGTTCCTGCTCTCGGAGGAGGGTCAGCGGTTCTACGTCGACGAGGCCGAGGAGGCCGAGTACCCGCTGGTCGAGGGGATCGAGCCCAAGGAAGGGCTGCCACCGCTCGCAGAGCTCCAGGGCCCGGACGTCGACCTGACGAGCTTCGGCGCCGAGCACGAGGCGACGATCGAGCTCCTGCGCGAGACCGGCTACCTGACGTGACCAAGGGAGCGGGGACCCGTGCCCCGCTCCCGCTCGTCCTCACGGCGGGCGTCGTCGTCGCAGCGCTCCTCCTGCCGCTCGCGTACCTCCTCGTTCGCGTCGCGGGCGGCGGGAGAACCCTCGAAGTCCTCGGCGAGGCGACGACGTGGCGTCTCGTCTGGAACACGGTGCTGCTCGCGGCCGGGGTCGTTACCGCCTCCGTCCTCGTCGGCGTCCCGCTCGCGTGGCTCGTGACGCGCACGGATCTCCCCGCGCGTCGGGTCTGGGCGGCCGCAGGTGCCCTCCCGCTCGTCATCCCGAGCTACGTCGCAGCCTTCTGCCTGCTCGGCTTCTTCGGCGAGCGCGGTCTTCTCGCCGATGCGCTCGGCGTCGAGAGCCTCCCCGAGGTCAAGGGGTACTGGGGGTCGCTCGTCGCCCTGACGTTGGCCACCTACCCGTACGTCTTCCTGCTGACGCAGGCGGCGCTGCACGGGCTCGACCCGTCGCTCGAGGAAGCGGCGCGTGGTCTCGGGACCTCCGGCCCGCGCGTCTTCCTCCGTGTGACGGCACCGGCGCTGCGGCCGGCCGTCGGCCTCGGCTCCCTCCTCGTCGCCCTCTACACGTTCTCGGACTTCGGCGTCGTCTCGCTGATGAACTACGACACGCTGACGCAGGCGATCTACGTCCAGTACAAGAGCCTCTTCGATCGGGCTCCCGCGGCGACGCTCGCGCTGCTGCTCGTCGGGCTCACCGCGGTCGCCCTCGTCGTCGAGTACCGGGCGCGCCGGCACGGGCGGCTGTACCGCACCAGCCCCGGCACGCAGCGACCGTCTTCGGTCGTCCGGCTCGGGCCCTGGAAGGCACCCGCGCTCGCGTTCTGCACGGCCGTCGTCGGCCTCTTCCTCGTCCTCCCCGCGGGCGTGCTCGGCTACTGGCTCGCCCGCGGGATCGCGAACGAGCGGGAGCTCGACCCGCCCTGGAGCGAGGCGTTGCACTCGGTCGGAGCCTCGGGACTCGCTGCGACCGCAGCGGTGATTGCGGCGCTGCCGGTCGCGATCCTCGCGCTGCGCTATCCGTCGCGAACGTCGAGGCTGCTCGAACGGGTCTCGTACGCGGGCAACGCGCTGCCCGGGCTCGTGATCGCCCTCTCCCTCGTCTTCTTCGCCGCCCGCTACGGCTCGGTGCTCTACCAGACGCTCGCGCTGCTCGTATTCGCCTACGTCGTCCGCTTCTTCCCACAGGGGCTGTCGGGCGTCGAATCCGCGCTCGAGCGCGTGAGCCCGCGCTACGAGGAGGCCGCCCGGGGGCTCGGGCGCGGGCCGCTGCAGACGCTCGCGCTCGTCACGGTCCCGCTCGTCCGCTCCGGGATGCTGGCCGGCGCCGCGCTCGTCTTCCTCTCGGCGATGAAGGAGCTGCCGGCGACGCTGCTCCTGCGGCCAATCGGGTTCGAGACCCTGGCCACCGAGATCTGGAAGTTCACGCAGGTCGGTGCGTACTCGCGGGCCGCCCTCCCGGCGCTCGTCCTGATCGCCGTCTCCGCACCAGTCCTCTACCTCGTCTCGTCGGGCCGCCGCGTCAAGTCGGGCGGCCCGGGATGAATCGGCAGAGGTAGATTCTCCGCATGGCCCAGCCGCACGGCCACTCGGTCGACGAGTACCTCGAGACGATCTACTTCCTCGCCTTCCCGATCGGTGAGTACCGGCCGTCGACCGGATCGACCGCGATCGCCGCCCGCGTCGCCGAGATGCTCGGCGTGTCGCGGGCGTCCGCCGGGGAGATGCTGAAACGGCTCGAGGCCGACGGCCTCGTCGAGCGCGGCGACCAGAAAGAGGCGATCCTCACCCCGGCGGGGGCCGAGCGGGCCAACCGCGTGGTGCGGAAGCACCGCATCATCGAGCGGTTCCTCACGGACTTCATGGGCTACACGGCCGCGGAGTCGCACGTCCATGCCGACGAGCTCGGCGACACGTTCACGGACGAGATGATCGAGCGCATCAACGAACGTCTCGGACGCCCCGACAGGTGTCCGCACGGCTGGCCCGTCGAGCCCGACGTGGAGCAGGCCGAGAACGCCGAGCTCGTTCCGCTCGGGGAGCTCGGGGCCGGACGGGAAGCCGAGATCGTGCGGCTCGCGGAGCACGACGGCGATCTCCTGCACTGGTTCTACGACGAGGGGCTCGTGCCCGGGACGCAGGTGTCGGTGCGCGCGGCCGAGCCTGCCGCGGGGCAGCTCACCGTCGCCGTCGAGGGCGCCGAGCGCGCGCTGAGCGAGAAGGCGGCCGACGGGATCTACGTCCGCGCCGCGTAGCACCGCCTTTACGGAACGCTCAAGGACCGCTCAACCCGCGCTCACAGCACGTTGCGAGCATGTCCGGCGTGAGGATCGACTGGATCGTCGCAGCTGCGCTCGCCGGAGCGGCCGCGATCGTCATCGGAGGCGGAACTGCTCTCGCAGCGAGGGTCGACCCCGAGGTGCGCACCGCACGCTGCGAGGAGCGGCTCGCCGCGATCGCCGAAAGGCGCGGAATCTCCGTCGCGGAGCTCGAGGCCCGCATCAAGGAGCGGCTGACGGCTCGCGTCGAGGCTGCGCTCGGGGCGGGTCGCATCACACAGGAGAGAGCCGCCAGGATGAAGGAGCGGATCTCGCTGGCACGCCTCTGCGAGCGACCTCATGCCGCCAGAGCGAGGGCTCACACCCGCGGGACGCTCCGTGCCGCCGCCGAGTTCCTCGGCATGACAGGCGCCGAGCTCCGCGCAGCGCTTCGCGGGAGCTCGCTCGCCGCGCTGGCGAAGGAGCAGGGCGCGAGCCTCGAGAGCCTCGAGGCCGCGATGCTCGCCCGCGTGAAGGCGCGGCTCGCGAAGGCGGTCGAGGCGGGGCGCATCACGCGCGCCCGGGCGGAGCGAGTGCTCGCACGACTCGAGCGCCGCGTCGACCGGCTCGTCGCCGCCACGTTTCCGGCCGGGTAGCTGGAGACCCGTCACAAAGGCCGGATGACGGGCCCGCACGCGCGGGCCCGTCGAGTTCGTTTCCTTACCGAGTTCTTAGAAAGCTCTCAGACGGCTCTCACGTACTCAGGCTTGACTGGGAGGTGCATTCCCTCCGTTCAGCAGGTCCCGAAGGCCCTCTGGTGGGCCTTCGGTGCGTTCGGGCTCAGTCCGAGGGCGTCAGGCTAGAGCCTGACACCCGTTCGGCCGCAGCCTCGGAGAGGAGCCCGGCGGCTTCGCGGAGCGCGTCCGCCTTGTCGGTGCGCTCCCACGTGAAGTCCCGGTCGTCGCGCCCGAAGTGGCCGTAGGACGCGGTCTTCGCGTAGATCGGGCGCTGGAGGTCGAGGTCGCGGATGATCGCGCCCGGCCGGAGGTCGAAGTGCTCCGAGACGAGCTTCTCGAGAGTCGCCAGCGACACGGTCTCGGTGCCGAAGCACTCGAGGTTGACGCTCATCGGGTGCGCGACGCCGATCGCGTACGCGACCTGGAGCTGGCAGCGGTCGGCGAGGCCCGCCGCGACGACGTTCTTCGCCACGTACCGCGCCGCGTATGCGGCCGAGCGGTCGACCTTCGTCGGATCCTTGCCGGAGAACGCGCCGCCGCCGTGCGGCGC
>JBOHBD010000010.1:0-2462 GCA_050698195.1 Gaiellaceae bacterium | reverse complement strand
GGCCGTGCGTGCCCAGGCGAGGGAGCGTGGCGAGGGACCGGCTCCGTGCGACTCGACACGACTCGACGTCTCGGACAACTCGGCGGCACCGTATCGGCCGTCAGGCCGCCAAGGCTTCGCCGCAGTTGAAGACGGATGCGTGCGGCTACCGATCGGCCCCCGACCGCCCGGCGTCGGAAGCTTCGATGAGTAGCCTGTGAACAGATGACCAGGGTCGTTCTGTTCGACTGGACCGCCGGAGGTCACCGGCCGGTCTACGTCCGTCGTTTCGTCGAGGCGCTGAAACCTTCCACCGAAGTCCTACTCGCTCTACCGCGGGCAACGCTCGACGCGGTCGGAGACCTAGGCGTCGAGACGCTGTCGCTCGGTGACCCACGACCCGAGCTGGGCAGTCGCGTCGGCCGACGCTCGGTACTCGCAAAGGAGGTAGCGCTCTTCCGCGATGCAGCCGGCAGGGCAGACCGTGCGTTTCACCTCTACGCCGATCACGTCCTGATGCGACTGATGTCGGAACCGGCATTTCCAACCGGGACGAGCCTGCTCCTCTACTACACGCGCGCCCACTACCGCGCGGCCTTCGGAACTCGGCTTTCGCCACCCGACAGGGCGATTGCCGTGACGAAAGAGTTGGCGCTGCGGGCTTGGCGACGACGCTTGGACGCGCAGTCGGTCTTCACGCTCGACGAAGAAGCCGCTCGCCGGTGGGCCAAGCGGCGAGGAGCCGCAGCGCATTGGCTGCCCGAGCCGCCGGTGCCCGCGCTTCCACCTCAGAACCGCCCGGCCCCGCGCGACGGTTGCATCCTCTGGGGCGCGCTCGACGACCGCAAGGGTGTCGACCTTCTTGCCCGGGCGCTGACGCTCCGTCCCACGCCCGTGCGACTCGTGCTCGCCGGCTACGTCGAGCATGCATACCAGCCCGAGCTCGAGCGACACGCTGCCGCGATGCAGTCGAGCGGCGTCGCACTCGATCTTCGGTTCTACCACCACTCCGAGCTCGAGGGCCTGGCGGCTCTCGCCGGCGCGAACTGCGCAATCCTGCCGTATCGACGGCACTCGGGAATGTCACGTGTGCTCCTCGAGGCATGCTCGGTCGGCACGCCGGTCATCGCCGACAGTTTCGGCCTCTTGGGACATCTCGTTCGTACGCACGGGCTTGGCTTGTCGGTCGCCTGCGCCGACCCGGAAGCGTTGCGTGCGGCGGTTCTGAGGATGGCCGATCCGGCGAGTGGCCCGGCCTACCGGGAGGCGTTGGCCGCATTTTCGGCCCGCTTCGCACCCGACCGTTTCCGTGCGGCGCTCCTCTCCGGCCTGGGTCTGGCAGGGCCTCCGCTTCGCAACACCGACCCCGGCTACCTGCAGAAGATCGCGGCCGTCCGCGCCGCACGGTCGTGAGCCGTCAAGCCTCCGTTGCCCTCGTCACTGGCTCCAGCGGCCTCATTGGCTCTGAGACCGTCGAGTTTCTCGACAGACGCGGGTACACCGTTCACGGCGTCGACAACAACATGCGCCGCGCGTTCTTCGGGCCGGACGGTGATACGACCTGGAATCTCGAGCGCCTGCGCCAGGTGACCACGCGATTCGTCCATCATGAGCTCGACGTCCGTGACCGGGTCGAGATCGCCGCGCTCGTCGCCGATGTGCGCCCGCATCTGATCGTCCACGCGGCCGCGCAGCCATCGCACGATCTTGCCGCCCGCCTGCCCTTCGACGACTTCGAGATCAATGCCGTCGGCACGCTCAACCTGCTCGAAGCCGCGCGGAGTCACTGCCCGGAGAGCCCGTTCGTCTTCCTCTCGACGAACAAGGTGTACGGGGACGGACCGAACGAGGTGCCGCTCGTTGAGTTGGACACCCGCTGGGACTACGCCGATCCTGCGTTCCGCGAAGGCATCGACGAGGACTTTCGCATCGACAGGACGATGCACAGCCTGTTCGGCGCGTCGAAGGTCGCCGCCGACGTGCTGGTGCAGGAGTACGGTCGTTACTTCGGGATGCCAACCGTTTGCTTCCGTGGCGGCTGCCTCACGGGCTCAAACCACTCCGGCGCAGAGCTGCACGGCTTCCTTGCCTACCTGGCACGTGCCGTCGGGGAGGGCGTCCCGTACCGCGTATACGGATACAAGGGGAAGCAAGTCCGCGACAACATTCACTCGTACGATGTCTGCACGGCGATCATGGCCTTCGCACAGCAGCCGCGCGTCGGCGCCGTCTACAACCTCGGGGGAGGCCGGGTCAACAGCGTGTCGATGCTCGAGGCCATCGAGCGCTTCGAGTCGCTCTTCGGTCGCAAGCTCAGCTGGGAGTACATCGACGAGCCCCGTCGCGGCGACCACATCTGTTACATCAGCGACATGCGGCGATTCATGAGCGACTATCCCGACTGGAGGCTGTCGAAGACCCTCGACGCGATTTTCGACGATTTCGCTCGCAGAATGCCTGTCCGCTAGGCAGATGGACAAGAC
>JBOHBD010000009.1:0-3556 GCA_050698195.1 Gaiellaceae bacterium | reverse complement strand
CGGTCGCCCATCGAGTCCGCCTCGTGCAGCTTGTGCGTGATGAAGATGACGGCCAGCCCTTGGCCCTTGAGGCGAGCGATGATTTGCTCCAGCTCTGCCACGCCCTGCGGCGTCAGCATCGACGTGGGCTCGTCGAGGATGAGCACCTTCGAGCCGCGCCAGAGCGCCTTGATGATCTCGAGCTGCTGCTGCTGCCCGAGGGCGAGCGTGCCGGTGGTCGCTCCAGGATCGACGTCGAGGCCGATCGAGCCGCCCAGCTCGCGCAGCCGCTCCCGCGCCGCGGACGCGTTGAGCCGGATGCCCTCCGCCTCGCCGAGCATGAGATTCTCGAGCACGGTCAGCTGCGGCACGAGCGAGGTGTGCTGGTAGACCATGCCGATCCCGAGCCCGATGGCGTGCTTCGGCGAGTCGATCTCGACCACGCGCCCGTCCAGCTTCACCTGGCCCCCATCCGGGCGCACCATGCCCGAGAGGATGTTCAACAGCGTCGACTTGCCGGCGCCGTTCTCGCCCAGAAGGCAGTGCACCTCGCCGCGGCGCACCGCAAGGGAGATGCGGTCGTTCGCGAGCACGCCGGGAAACTCCTTTGTGATCTGAACGAGCTCGACGGCCGGTTGCTCCAAGCCGTCCGTGGCAGGTGTCGTAGGGCTCCCGGTCGTCATTGCCGTGATCGTGCGAGCGGGGCGGCCCTCACGAGCGACCCCGCCCGCCGTTACGAGGTTCTCAGCACTTGCAGTACTTCTTGACCTTCGACTCGGTCGCGGTCGATACGACCTTGATCGAGCCGTTGGCGATCTTTCTCTGCGCGGCGGCGACCTTCCTCCAGGCGGAGGCCGGCGCCTTGTTCGTCTTCAGCAGCGAGAGGCCGTTCTTGGCGTCGAGGACGTACGTCGTCCCGAACGTGCCGGCGTTCACGGCCTTGATCGCCCTCGTGTAGATCGGCGCGAAGTTCCAGAGCTCGGACGACAGCAGGACGCCCTTCTTGTCGATCTTCCTCTTGTCGCCGATGACGTCGATGAACCAGACCTTCCTCGCTCTGCCTGGCGCCTTCGCCGTCTCGACCGCCTGGAGCATCCCGAAGGACGAGCCGTCGCCCATGCCGAATACGACGTCCGCGCCGGCGGCGATCACGGCCTGCGTGATCCGCTTGCCCCCCGCGGCGTCGGCGTACGAAGCCTGGCCGATACGTCCGTACTTGAACTTCATGTTCTTCTTGATCGAGCGGGCGCCCTGGACGTACCCACCCGCCTGCTTGAACCAGTTTTCGTCAGACGCCGAGACGACGATGCCGAGCGTGCCCGTCTTCGTCATCTGCGCCGCCAGCACGCCGGCCAGGTAGGCACCCTCCTGGGCCTTCGTGAGCACGTTGGAGACGAGGCCCTTCTTGACCGCGCTCGCCTTGGCGTCCCAGACGACCACCGGCACGTTGAACTGCGCCGCGATCGCGGGCGCTGCCGAGTTGTACCCGGATGCGTGCGCGATGATCAGGTCGGCGCCCTGCTGGGCAAGACGACGGAGGTTCGGCTCTACGTTCTCGTAACCGCTGCCCGTCGCGTCGAGCACCCTGGCTCCAGTTGCCCTGGCCGCCTTCTTGGCGCCTGCGAATCCCTGCTGGTTCCAGCCGAAGTCGTTCGGCTTCTCCGGAGCGGCGAACCCGACGACCGCGACCCGCTCGGCGCTCGCCGCACCGCCGGCGACTACAACGAGGGCGGTGACTGCCACGAGCAGGAACCCCGAGGCGCCACTCACTCTCACACGTCTACCCATGTCTCCTCCTCTTTCTCGTCGTGACTCTCCGTCCCGCGATTATCCCCCGCTGGTGCGCTCGTCACCTCCCCGTCGCCGACACTCTTCTGACCGAGGAAGAGCGTGCGGCTGTTTCCGCTCAGGACGCGCTCCAGCTCTTCGGGCCCGAGCCCGCTCACCTGGACCCGCAGGATCTCGACCGCCGGATGGTGGAAGGGGGCGTCCGAGCCGTATAGCACGCGCTCCACGCCGACTCGCTCGACCGCGTCCTTGATCTTTGTGTGCATGGGCATTCCCGACGTCTCCAGGTAGACGTTCGGGTTCCGCGCTGCGATGTCGATCGAGGCGTTGATGTAGACGACGTTCCCGTGGCCCATGTGCCCGATGATCACCTTCACGCCCGGAAAGGCGACCGCCAGCTCCTCGATCGACCACGGCAGAGTGAAGATCGGATGGCCGGAATGAAGGAGGACCGGAAGGCCACGCTCCAGGAGCAGCTTCATGAGCGGGTGTACCGCCGGGTCGTTCGGGTGGTATCCGTCGATCAGCGGATGGAGCTTCAGACCCAGGAACTTCGGGTGCTCGAGGAAGCGCTCCACCTCGTCGGCGTACCCGGGGAGTCGCGGGTTTCCCCACACAAGCCCATACGCCTCCGGGATCGACTCGACCACCGTGCGGACGTATTCGTTGTCGGGGTGGAACACACAGCAGCCTTCGTAGCCGTGCTCGGCGATGATCTCTGCCAGCCCGTCGCGGTCGAGCGACACGTTGAACATCGGACCGAAGTCGCCGACGTGCATGTGAGCGTCGAAGATCATGCCGCTCATCCCGCCACGAGTTGCCGGCATTAGCTCGGCGGTGTTAGGGTCGACTGTCGACCGTTGACATCAACGGGGCGTTTATAACCCTCGCCGAGGCTCGATGCAAATGCCCAACACCGCAAATGTCGAGTCGCAATCGTCGACCGGGCCGGCCACCCTCGACCACCGGACCCTCTGGCAGCGGGTTCACGAGCACCTCCGCGACGAGATCATCTCCGGGCGTCTGACCCCCGGCACGGTCCTCCACGAGGTCGCACTGGCTGGGTCGCTCGGCATCAGCCGCGGCCCCATCCGCGAGGCACTGGGCCGGCTGGCCACCGAGGGCCTGGTCACTATCCGGCCGCGCCGGGGCGCCGTCGTCCGCGCGCTCTCGAGCGAAGAGTTCATCGAGGCCTATCAGGTACGCGAGGCGCTCGAGATGATGGCGGTACGGTTGGCGGTCCCCAAGCTGACAGCCGAGGATCTGGCGGCGATGGAGCTACTGATCGAGGAGATGGCCTTGCGCGCCGAGGCCGGCGACGTGCAGGGCTTCTTCGAGGCGAACACGGCGTTCCACCAACGCTTCTTCGAGGTGGCCGACAACCGCATGCTCGCTGAGCTCTACCGGCAGCTGCGCGGGCAGATCGACCGGCACCGCTTGCGCTCCCTCGAGCTGCGCGGCGACCTCCGGCGGTCGATCGCCGAGCATAGGGCGATTTTGAGTGCCGCCGAGACGGGCGACGTCGAACGGGCGGTGCATCTCACCTCCGACCACATCCGCGTGCCGCAGATCCGGCTGCTCGTCGAGGATCACGAGCTCGCGTCGCCGGACGGGAGGTCGAGATGAGCGCGAACCTCGAGTTCGGCGTCAACCTCAACAACCGGGAACCGCTCATCGCGCCCGACTACGACCTCAAGATGCTGCTCGACCTGTCCGAGGTCGTCGAGTCGTCCGGCTTCGACTCGGTCTGGGTCGGAGACAGCCTCTTCTCGAAGCCGCGGTACGAGCC
>JBOHBD010000008.1:0-1971 GCA_050698195.1 Gaiellaceae bacterium | reverse complement strand
GATGAAGCCGTAGCCCTTCGCATCGTTGAACCACTTAACAGTTCCGGTTGCCATATGTAAAACACCTCCCCTCACCCTCGATCGAACGGGTAGGGGAGACCGCAGCCCCCGGTACTCGTCCTGGTTTTCGCCGAACAGCGTAGCTGCCGATGCTCACACACCGCGCTACGAGGACGGATTCCGGCTTCCCACGGTCGATCCGGCGGCCCTGTGGCACCGTTCGAGCCGTGCCGGAAGCACGCATCGGCTGCTCGGGCTGGAACTACGAGCACTGGCGAGACCTGTTCTACCCACGCGGGCTTCCGGCGTCCCGCTGGCTCGAGCACTACGCGCAGACGTTCGACACCGTCGAGCTGAACGCGAGCTTCTACCGGCTGCCCACGCGCAAGGCCGCGGCCGCCTGGGCGCGGGCCACGCCGCGAGAGTTCGTCTTCGCGGTGAAGGCCAGCCGCTACCTCACGCACGTCAAGCGGCTGCGCGACCTCGCCGGCGGGAGCTCGCGGCTCCTCGAGCGGATCGAGCCGTTGCGGGAGGCCGGGAAGCTCGGTCCGATCCTCTGGCAGCTCCCGGAGCGCTTCCACCGCGACGACGAGAGGCTCGCGGCCGCGGTCGAGCAACTTCCACCCGGGCGGCACTGCTTCGAGTTCAGGCATGCGAGCTGGTTCGTGCCGGAGGTCGAGATGCTTCTCCGTGAGCACGGCGTGGCGCTGGTGATCGGCGACCATCCGGAGCGGCCGTTCCAGACGCTTGCGCGGACAGCCGGATGGACGTTCGTGCGCTTCCACCGGGGACGCGGACGAGACGGCAACTACGCCCCTCGGCAGCTCGAGACCTGGTCCGAGCGCCTGCGCGGATGGTGCGCCGACGGCGACGTCTACGCGTACTTCAACGACGACTGGGGCGGCCACGCGATCGAGGAGGCGATTCGCCTGCGGGAGCTGATCTCGGAAGGGCGGTGATAGCGTGGCCGCATGGCGCCGGGGACGAGCGACCTCGCATCGCTCTCGGGCCGCGTGGTCGCCGTCGCCGGGGCGAGCGGGAACCTCGGCCCGACCGTCGTCCGACGCCTTGCCCCGACCGGCGCGCTGCTCGCGTTGGGCGGACGCGACAAGGCGTCGCTCGACTCGCTCGCGGGAGAGCTCGGCATCGAGGCCGACACGGCCTCGGTCGACCTGCTCGATCCGGATGAGGCGCGAGCTTGGGCGCGCGGGATCGCCGACAGAAACGGGCGCATCGACGGGCTCGCGCACCTCGTCGGCGGCTGGCGCGGAGGGAGTCCGATCGAGGAGTCCCCGCGCGAGGACTGGGACTTCCTCCACGATCTCCTGATCCGAACGACACAGAACGTGACCCAGGCATTCGCACCGCATCTCATCGAAAGCGGCCGCGGGCGTTTCGTGCTCGTCTCGAGTGGTCAGGCGCAGGCGCCGACCCACAAGAACGCCGCCTATGCGGCGGCGAAGGCAGCGACGGAGACGTGGACGCTCGCGGTCGCCGACCGCTTCCGAGGCACCGGGGCTACGGCCAACGTCGTCGTCGTGGGATCGATCCTGACGCCCGAGATGCGGCAGGAGAGCCCGGACAAGGACTTCTCGACCTTCACGCCGGCGGAGGAGATCGCCGAGGCGATCGCCTATCTCTGCTCCGACGCCGCGGCGACGATGAACGGGCAGCGGCTCACGCTGCGCGGCGCGCGCTGAGCGCTCTCCGCGCGAGCCGCTCACGACGCAGGGCGAGCAGCGGAAGCAGCGCCGCCATCCCGAGCACGATCCACAGGTACGCGGTGGGCCGGTCGAGGACGAGACAGACGCCGAGGACGGCGAGCTGCGTCGACAGCCCGAGGTTCGCGAGCACTGTCATCGTCGCCCGGTCGTGGTAGGCGAGCTCGACCTCCCGTCTCCTGGCGTCAGCTTCGCCGGCCAGCAGGCCCTCCAGCCGCCGGGAGACGAACCCGCGGACGACGCGATCCTG
>JBOHBD010000007.1:0-7811 GCA_050698195.1 Gaiellaceae bacterium | reverse complement strand
GGCCCGTGTCCGCCGCCCGGGTCTTCGAACAGGCCGCCCGACGCGCACCCGGGAACGTCGAGGCTCAGGTCGCCGGCGCCGTCGGAGAGTTCGACAAGGAGACCCCGGCGCGCGCGTTCGGGCTCCTCGGCCCGCTCACCCGGCGGTTTCCGAGCGAGCCGACGGTGCGCTTCCACCTCGGCGTGCTGCTTCTCTGGACGGGACGGGTCGACCCGGCGGAGCGCCAGTTCCGCCTCGCGTCGCGTACGAAGCCGGGCTCGCCGCTTGCCCGCGAGGCGGCCCGTTACCTCCAGACGATCCGCAAGGCGAGGTCGTAGAGTTCGGCAAACGGCACAGTCGGATGAGAGGAGGGGCCATGGGTCTCAGCGATAGTCCCGTCGGAGCCGTCATCGCGGTGTCCGACATGGACCGGGCCAAGGAGTTCTACGAGGGCAAGCTCGGGCTCTCGGGGGGCAAGGACCAGGGTGACGGCGGCCGCACGTACACCTGCGGAGGCGGCACCACGATCCACGTCTACCCCTCGCCGGATCATGCGGGCAGGTCGGGCGCGACGCTCGCGGGGTGGTGGGTCGATGACGTCGAGGGAACCGTCGACGACCTGACCGGCAGGGGCGTGACGTTCGAGCAGTACGGCGAGCCGTTCTCGACGGACGAGAAGGGCATCGCCAGGTTCGAGGAGGCCGAGGTCGCGTGGTTCAAGGATCCCGACGGCAACACGCTGTCCATCGGTAGTCAGTAGGTCGCCCACACGTCGCGCCGGGGCGACTGCGGACTCCGTCGCTCCGGCGCCTCCCCGGCGAGCCTCCGGCACGGTCGGGTGCCTTCCTGCGCGCGGCTTTGACGCCGACCGCCGCTGTGACTACCGTGTGACCCGCCGACGAGCAAGGGGGCTGGGCTGGCTGCAGGGAAACCCGAGAGCACGGCAGCGCGGGCGCCCGTCGAGGACGTTCTCGCGACCGACGAGGCTCAGCGCCTGCTCGAGACAGGTCTTCAACACGGGCGTCTCGACGCGGAGGAGGTCGCCCTCGCCCTCGACGAGCTCGAGCTCGAGCCGAGCCAGCTCGACGAGTTCTACGCCGCGCTCGACGAAGCGCAGATCTCGGTCGTCCACGCCGACGAGGAAGCCGACAGCGAGCCCGAGGCCCCTGACGCGGAGATCACGACCGACGCGCTTCAGCTCTTCCTGAAGGACATCGGCAAGGTACCGCTGTTGACCGCCGCCCAGGAGGTCGAGCTCGCGAAGCGGATCGAGCGCGGGGACCACGGGGCGAAGCAGGCCATGGTGGAGGCGAACCTCAGGCTCGTCGTCTCCATCGCCAAGCGCTACCGGAATCAGGGCCTGCCGTTCCTCGACCTCATCCAGGAGGGGACGATCGGGCTCGTCCGGGCGGCCGAGAAGTTCGACTACCGGAAGGGCTTCAAGTTCTCGACCTACGCGACCTGGTGGATCCGACAGGCGGTCGCGCGGGCGATCGCCGACAAGGGCCGCACGATCCGGATGCCGGTTCACGTCGTCGAGAAGCTCAACCGGATCCTGCGGTCCGAGCGCAAGCTCCGCGCCGAGCGCGGGCGCGAGCCGTCGATCGAGGAGATCGCCCTCGACGTCGACATGTCGCCGGACGAGGTCGAGCAGATCCGCCGGAGCGCGCAGACGCCGGTCTCGCTCGAGAAGCCGGTGGGCGACGACGACGAGTCCGAGTTCGGCCACTTCCTCGCCGACGACTCGACCCCGCTTCCCGACGAGTTGGCCGAGACGGCCCTGCAGCGCGAGGCGCTGCGCTCGATCCTGGGCGCGCTGTCCGAGCGCGAGCGCAGGGTGCTCGAGCTTCGCTACGGGCTCGACGGCCAGCAGCCGCGAACGCTCGACGAGGTCGGCCGCGCGTTCAACGTGACGCGCGAGCGCATCCGCCAGATCGAGCACCAGGGCCTGAAGAAGCTGCGCGCGCTGGCCGACGCCCAGCGCGTCCGCGACGTCGCGTAGTGCTCTATCGGCCGGAGGCCTTCGAGCCCCTCACGGACGAGCGCTGGGACGACGAGCGGATCCGCGCCTGGATCCGGGAGATCGTCGCCGACACGGACGAGGCGCTTCGCGGACCGCGCCTCCTCTGGCGCGCCGACGACTGGGATCGCTGGCAGGCGACGAGCCCGTTGAAGAACCTCTACGTCGGGGGCGCAGGCGTCGTCTGGGCGCTCGACGAGCTTTGCCGGCGAGGCCATGCGGAGACGCGGCTCGATCTCGCGGACCTCGCCATTCGCAATCTCGAGCTCTTCCGTGCGAGGCCCGACTTCGTGAAGATCCAGCTTCCGGAGCCGCGGGAGTCCTCGCTCCTCTGCGGCGAGACCGGGATCCTCCTCGTCGCGTGGCGTCTCGCGCCGAGCGCGGCGCTTGCTGCGGATCTCCTCGAGCGCGTCCGCGCGAACGTCGCCAACGAGGCGGACGAGGTCATGTGGGGCACGCCGGGGACGCTCATCGCCGCGCGGGCGATGCTCGAGTGGACGGGCGAGGAGCGCTGGCGGGAGGCGTGGCAGGAGAGCGCGGACGCGCTCTGGTCTCGGCGCGGCGAGGACGGCCTGTGGACACAGCGCCTGTACGGCCAAGAGCTTCGGAGTCTCAGTCCTCCGCACGGGCTCGTCGGAAACGTGCAAGCGCTGACCGCGCTGCTCGACGACCTGCGCCGTGCTTCGCTGCTCCGCGAGTCCGCGGCGGTCCTGGCGCAGACGGCGGTCGTGGAGGACGGCCTCGCGAACTGGCCGCCGCGCCCCCGCCCGGAGCTCCCGGGCCCCGACGGCCAGATCCGCGTCCAGTGGTGCGCCGGCAGCCCCGGCATCGTCGTCGCGGCGGCGGGCTACCTCGACGAGGACCTCCTGCTCGCGGGTGCCGAGCTCCCGTGGCACACGGGGCCGCCGCGGCTCGACAAGGGCCCGTCGATCTGCCACGGCACGGCGGGAAACGGCTACGCGTTCCTCAAGACCTTCGCGCGCACCGGCGACGAGCGCTGGCTCGAGCGGGCTCGACGCTTTGCGGTGCACGCCCTCGGCCAGGTGGAACGGCTCCGGTCCGAGCGCGGTCGGGGTCGCTACTCCCTCTGGACGGGAGATCTCGGTGTCGCGTTGTACGCAGCGGACTGCCTCGACGAACGAAGCGCGTACCCGATCTTCGACGTTCGCTAGGCGGACCGAGCGCTTCTCCCGCGAACGTCGCCCTCGTCGAGTGCCTGGCCTGGCGCGGTGGCAACGGTCGCGGTGCGCGCGGCCGCCCGACTAGACTGCGCGCCCGTGAGATCGACGCACGAGGAGCTTCGGGGTCAGCTCGCCGAGCTGATCGCCATCCCGTCGGTCAGCGCCGATCCCGCGCATGCCGCCGACGTGGAGGCGGCGGCGGGGTGGGTCGCCGGGAGGATTCGCGATGCCGGCGGCAGCGCCGACGTCGTCCCCTGGAACGGCGGCCGCCCGCTCGTGATCGGAGAGGTCGCGGCGTCCGAGGGCGCGGACAGCGCGCCGACCGTCCTCTGCTACGCCCACTTCGACGTCCAGCCGCCCGATCCGCTCGACCTCTGGGAGTCGCCGCCGTTCGAGCTCGCGGAGCGCGACGGCTGGCTGTACGCGCGCGGCATCGCCGACGACAAGGCGCACCTCTTCATGCTCGTGGAGGCGGCGCGGCAGCTCGCCGCCGACGGGGAGCTGCTGGTCAACCTCCGTTTCGCGTTCGACTCGGAGGAGGAGGTCGGCGGCCAGTCCGTCGTCGAGTGGGTCGCTGCGGACGAGCGCGGCGCGGACGCCGCCATCCTCCTCGACGGGGACACCGTGAGGAAGGGCATCCCGACCTTCTATACGGCGCTTCGCGGCCTCTGCTACTTCCATGTCCGGGTTCGCACGGGCGTCCGAGACCTGCACTCGGGGCACTACGGGGGCGCCGCGATGAACGCGATGCACGCTCTCATGCGGACGCTCTCCGCGGTGCTCCCCGTGGACGGTCGGCTGCCCGAGCCGCTGCGACGCGGCATCGAGCCTCCGACGGCAGAAGAGGTAGACAGCTGGCGCGTGCTCCCGGGTGGAGTAGCCGCGCTCGCCGACGTGGGCGCGAAAGGAGCAGACGCCAAGGCGGCGGAGGAGTTCTACGTTCGGACCTGGGTGGAGCCCTCCGTCGACGTCCACGGTCTCGCCGGGGGGTCGCCGGACCTCGTGAAGACCGTGCTGCCGGTCGAGGCGCGGGCGAACGTCTCGATCCGGATCGCGCCCGGGCAGAAGGCCGCCGACGTGGCGGCAGCCTTCGAGCGGCTCCTCCGCGAAGCAGCTCCGGACGGCGCCGATCTCGAGATCGAGCTCCGGTCCACGGCCGAGCCTGCGCTCGTCCCGCCCGAAGCTCCTGCCGTCGTCCTCGCGCGAGAGGCCTTCGAGAAGGTACTCGGCGAGCGGCCCGTGCTCGTCCGCGTCGGCGGGTCGGTCCCGGTCGCTGCAGCCATCGCCGCGCGCGGCATCCCGACGATCTCGACCGGGATCGCGACGAACGATGCGAATGCCCATTCGCCGAACGAGAAGTTCCCGAGCGAATACCTCACGCTCGGCGTCGAGGCGGTACGCGAGACCTACCGGCGGCTCGGAGAACTTGGCTAGAGCGCCGTTCGTGGGCCCACTCGCGGAAGCGCTCGCGGGTGATGTGCTCGAGCGGTTCCTGCGGTACGTCAGGATCGATACGCAGGCCGCCTACCGTGCGCCGCGACGGCCGAGCACCGAGAAACAGCTCGAGCTCTCGCGCTTGCTCGTGGACGAGCTCACGGCGCTGGGCCTCGAGAACGCGGAGCTCACGCAGAGCGCGGCCGTCTTCGCCGGGCTCCCCGGAACGGCCGACGCTCCAGTCGTCGGTCTCATCGCGCACGTCGACACGACCCCGGACGTCGCCGGAGCCGGCGTCTCGCCGCTCGTCCACGAGGAGTGGGACGGAGCACCGATCGAGCTTCCAGGGGACGGTCGGCAGGTGCTCGACCCGGCGCTGCTGCCGGAGCTCGCCGCGCGCGTCGGTCACGACATCGTGACGAGCGACGGCACGACGCTCCTCGGCGCCGACGACAAGGCCGGAATCGCCGAGATCATGGCGGCGGTCGCGTACCTCGTGCGGCACCCCGAGCGCTCGCGCTCGCCGATTCGCGTCGCGTTCACCGTCGACGAGGAGGTGGGACGCGGGGCGGAGGACTTCGACCTGGACGCCTTCGGCGCAGATGTGGCCTACACCCTCGACGGCTCCGGGCTCGGGGAGCTGGAGGTCGAGACGTTCTCCGCGAAGTCGGTGCGGGTGACGATTCGCGGGCTCTCGGTGCACCCGGGGAGCGCGAAGGGGAAGCTCGTGAACGCGGTCAAGCTCGCGGCGGAGCTCGTCGCGTCGCTGCCGCAGGATCGCCTCTCGCCCGAGACGACTGAGGGGCGCGAGGGATACGTCCATCCGCACCAGATCTCAGGGGGCGCCGAGCAAGCGATCGTCGACTTCATCGCGCGCGACCACGACAACGAGCTGCTGGGGCAGCACGTCGAGCTCCTGCGGGAGCTTGCCGGCCGGCTGACGACGCGGGAGCCCCGCGCGCACGTCGAGGTCGAGGTGCTCGACTCCTATCGCAACATGCGCCCGTACATCGAGGACAGCCCGCGCGTCGTCGAGGCCGCGTTGGAGGCGATCCGCCGCGTCGGCGTCGAGCCGAAGCTCGCGATCACGCGGGGCGGGACGGACGGCGCGGTCCTGTCGTCCATGGGCCTCCCGACGCCGAATCTCTTCACCGGTGGCCAGGAGTACCACTCGGTACGGGAGTGGGCGAGCGTCCAGGACATGGCCGCGGCGGCTGCTGCGATCGTCGAGCTCGCCGGCGTCTGGGCCGAGCCGGCGTAGCGGGGCGTTCGGGGGGTCAGACCCCTTTTGGGTCAGACCCGCGCCCGGCTTCGGGGTTACTCTGGGTGGCATGCCCCGGCTGGTCGGCATCAACCACATCGCCGTCGAAGTGGGCGACATCGACGAGGCGCTCGCCTTCTTCGGGCGGATCTTCGACGACCTGCAGCTACGCGGGCGTAGCGCGGGCATGGCCTTCGTGGACCTGGGGGACCAGTTCATCGCCCTCGAGGCGAGCACGACACACGTCGCCGACCACGGCCGTCACGTCGGCCTCGTCGTCGACGACCTCGACGGGGCCGTGCAGAAGGTGCGCGAAGCCGGCGTCGAGATACACGGCACCCATGACTTCCTCGACCCGTGGGGGAACCGCTGGCAGATCGTGGACTACCGCGAGATCCAGTTCACGAAGACACGGAGAATCCTCGACGGGATGGGCCTCGACGGGCTCGAGAAGACCGAGCAGGCCCTCGAGGAGCTGCGGGCGAAGGGCCTTGCCGACTGAGTAGTGCGCAAGACAGGAAACCGCTCATGCGGTTTCCTGTCGCGCGAAAGATCCCTGAAGGCGGCCGCTTCGCGGCCGCTGTGCCTGCGTCTTCACGACCGGAATCCGCTCGTGCGGTTTCCGGTCGCGCGAAAATCCCTGAAGACGGCCGCTTCGCGGCCGCTGTGCCTGCGTCTTCGCGATCGGAATCCGCTCGTGCGGATCCCGGTCGCGCGAAGATCCCCGAAGGCGTCAGGTCTGGTGGACGCCGCAGCCGAGCCACTCGTGGCCGAAGCGGCGCATCTCGCGCACGACCGGGAGGAGGGCCTCGCCCTTCGGCGTCAGGGCGTACTCGACCCGGGGAGGCGACTCCGGGTAGCTCGCCCGGACGACGACTCCCTCCGCCTCGAGCCAGCGGAGCCGCTCTGCGAGCGTGCGCGGACTGATGCCCGCACAGGAGCGCTCGAGCTCGGTGAAGCGCCTGGGGCCCTCGGACAGGTCGTGGACGATGAGCACGGTCCACTTCGAGCCGACGATCTCGGCGGCACCCGCCACCGAGCAGGTGGGCACCTCGTGAATGGGGAGCATCGTGCGGCTGGCCACGCGCTTAGTGTAGGGGCCCGGGCCGTCGCGCTGTGAAGAGGGATGTGAGAATCGCACGCTCCACGCGGCCCGCGAACTCGCCCTCGGCGATGCGGGCGATCTGGTCCAGGATCTCCGTTCGGTGCTCGTCGTCGAGCCGCGCGATCGGCGAGAACGTCCCGTAGAGCGCGCGAATCCGCTGGGTGTCCCAGCTCGTCCGCCACGAGACCAGCTCGTGCGAGGCGTCCTCGAATCCAGCCGCGCTGAGTCCGGCGATCCGGGCGGCGCTGTCGAGGGCATGGGGCGGTCGCCCTTCCTCACCGTGCGTGGGGCTCGCGTGCAGATCGACAAGCAGCGGATCGACCGACTGCATGAACGCGTCGGGCTCACCTCCCTCTCCGAAGAGCGTCCACCAGAGCGCGATCCATCCACCCGGGCGGATCGCGGCGAAGATCTTCGCGAGCCCGTTCGCCTCCTCCACCCAGTGGAACGACGAGGCCGCCACGGCGAGGTCGAATCGCGCGGCCGGGAGATCGGCGTCCTCGAGCGCGACGATCCGTACGTCGACGCGGCCGCCGCATGATCTGTCGAGATAGGCGGCGAGTGCCGGATCCGGCTCGATCGCGACGACTCGGTCCGCTCCGAGGTCGAGCAGTCGCCGAGTCGCCTGGCCCGTCCCGGGTCCGACCTCGACCACGCTCGCGCCGCGGGTGAGCCCGCAGCGCTCGACGAGCACCTCGTAGACGCGCTCCGCGTGACCCGGTCGGGCGGAGTCGTACGCGGCCGGGTCGGAGCCGAAGAGTCGCCGTCCCTCCTCGCGCGCGATCCGAGGCACGGTCAGTCCCAGGGCGGCGGGTTGTGCACCCAGCGGCC
>JBOHBD010000006.1:0-6263 GCA_050698195.1 Gaiellaceae bacterium | reverse complement strand
GAACTCCTTCAGCACGGTGAGCCGCTTCGCGCCCACCTTCGGCTGCGCGAGGACGGCGACCCGGGGTCGTGCGAGCGTCCCGGATCCGACGACGTCGACCTCGGAGGGCCGCGCAGGCTCGGCCCCTGCCCCCGGCGCGAGCGTCAGAGCGAGCGCGAGCGCAGCTCCGGCCGCGGCCATGCGACCCAGTCCGGCGTTCGATGCAGTTGCGAGATGCCGCATGGTTCCTCGAGTCTGAATGTATCCCCCACCAGAGTGAGCGCAATTCCTCGTTCGAGTGAGTGAGCGTGCACTGGGTCGGAGCTCGAGCCGGACCCAGTGCTCGACCTTGCGAGACGAGGGGCGACCGCAGCCGCCCCTCAGCCCCCTAGCGTCCCCCTCCCCGCTAGCCCGTGAGCGGCGGGAGGAAGACCCCGACGACGCCGATCCGCTTCGGGCCGCAGACCCTCCGGTTCCGCTCGACCACGGTGATCGTGATCAGGCCAGGGCGCCTGGGGTTGATCCGCAGCACGGCGAGGCCCTTCTTGTTCGACCTCGCGGCCTTGCGCACACCCGCGCCGAAGATCCTGACCTTCGTGCCCTTGACCCGCTTCTTGCCGGCGGTGACCTTGACCCGGACCCGGTCCGGCTTGCCGTCGGCCTTGATCATCTTCGGCGAGACGCTCAGCGCCAGGCAGACGGGTGCGGGCGCCGGCTTCGCGACCGGAGGCCTGGCGGGTGCCGGGACGACCGTGAGCGCGTCGTCGACGTTGTCCGCCGGGTTCGTCTCGCGGCCGCCGCTCCCCGTGACCGTGGCGACGTTCGTGTGCATGCCGACGGTCGTCGCCCGCGCGGTGACCCGGACGGTGACGGACTCGCCGGCAGCGATCGAGCCCAGGCTGCAGGTGACGAGCGACGGGGTCAGGTTGCAGGTGCCCTGAGACGGGCTCGCCGTCAGGTACGTGATGCCGGACGGCGCCGGATCCGCGAGCTGCACGTTCGTGGCCGCGTTCGGGCCCTTGTTCGTCACCGTCATCGTGTAGTTGACGATGCCGTTGAGCGGGGTCGGCGAGGTCGCCTCCTTGACGATCTGGAGATCGATGAGGCGCGGCGTCAAGTCGACCCGCGCGTCGTCCGAGCCGGTGACCGGGTTGCCGAACTCGTCGGACCCGCTCGCGGTGACGACGTTGACGTGCGACGTGCCGCCCGCACCCGTGATCGACTTCGGGAACATGCAGTTCACGCTGTCGCCGGGCTCGATATTGATGGGCACGTCGAAGCAGCCGCTGGGGTTGCCGCCAGCCACGTTCTCCAGGTTCCCGAACTTGTCGTCGACCACTTGCGTGATCGAGACCATGACGTTCGACGTGTTCTGGATCGTCACCGAGTAGGTGACCTGGCCTCCCGGCTCCTCGAGCTGCGTCGGGCTCGCGGACTTCGACACGCTGATCGACCCGCGGCCGGTCTGGAGCTTCGTGTTCGTGAAGGTGCACTTCACCGTCTCACCGGCCTCGACCCGGAAGGTCGCCGTCCTCGCCTCGAGCGATCCCGTGGAGTTCGCGTCGTTGCAGGAGATGCCGGTCAGGATGAAGCCCTCGGCTGCGGCCTCGGTGGACGTGTACGTCCCGGGGACGAGGTTCGCGACGACGATCTGGCCGTTGTCCGCGATCGCACCGGCGGCGTCGCCGCTGAACGAGAAGCTGCCGGCCGCTCCGTCGGGGCTCGTCTGCTTCTCCACGACGATCGACCCGAGCCTCGTGTTCGTGAAGACGCAGGTCACCGTCTCACCGGCCGCGAGCCCGATCGCCTCGGGATCCGACTCGTCCGAGCACTCGGCCGAGGTGAGATTCCATCCAGCCGGCACGTTCTCGGAGACCGAGTACGTACCAGGGTCGAGGTCGCCGGAGTCCGACTGCTGGCCGTCCGTGAGCGAGAACCCGTCCCCGTCGTAGCTGGCAGCGAACGCGAACGACTGCGGGTCGGCGTTCGGAAGCGTCTGCTTCTCGACGACGATCTTCGCGTCCTTCTCGTTCGTGAAGACACAGGTGACCGTCTCGCCTGCGGCGAGGGCGATCTGGCCAGGATCGGACTGGTCGGAGCAGACCGCCGACTCGAGGTCCCAACCCGCAGGGACGTCCTCCGAGACCGAGTACGTGCCCGGCTCGAGGTCGCCGGAGTCCGACTGCTGGCCGTCCGTGAGCGAGAACCCACCCTCGTCGTAGCTCGCGTCGAAGTGGAACGACTTCAGGTCGCCGTCCGGCAGGGTCTGCTTCTCGACGACGATCTTCGCGTCCTTCTCGTTCGTGAAGACGCAGGTGACCGTCTCGCCTGCCGCGAGCGCGATCGCGTTGACCGGA
Source organism: Gaiellaceae bacterium (assembly GCA_050698195.1). Taxonomy (GTDB): domain Bacteria; phylum Actinomycetota; class Thermoleophilia; order Gaiellales; family Gaiellaceae; genus GMQP-bins7. The sequence continues at coordinate 3,927 of JBOHBD010000006.1, read as the reverse complement.
GACCCGTCGCTGCACACCGCCGACTCGAGGTCCCACCCGGCCGGTACGTTCTCGGAGACCGAGTACGTGCCCGGGTCGAGGTCCCCGGAGCCCGACTGCTGGCCGTCCGTGAGCGAGAACCCGTCCCCGTCGTAGCTCGCGTCGAAGCTGAACGACTGCGGGTCCCCGTTCGGAAGCGTCTGCTTCTCGACGACGATCTTCGCGTCCTTCTCGTTCGTGAAGACGCAGGTCACCGTCTCGCCTGCGGCCAGGGCGATCGCGTTCACGGGGGACTGGTCGCTGCAGACGGCCGACTCGAGATCCCAGCCCGCGGGGACGTTCTCGGAGACCGAGTAGGTTCCGGGGGGGAGCGTGCCCGAGCTCGACTGCTGGCCGTCGGAGAGCTGGAAGCCGTCCAGGTCGTAGCTCGCGGTGAACGCGAAGAGTTGCGGGTCACCGTCGGGGTTCGTCTGCTTCTCGACGACGATCGCGCCCGGCTGCTGCGTGTTGGTGAAGACGCACGTGACCGTCTCGCCCGCCGCGAGCCCGATCGCGTCGACGCCCGACCCGTCGCTGCAGACCGCCGAGGTCAGATCCCAGCCGGCGGGCACCGTCTCGGAGACCGAGTAGGTGCCGGGGTCGAGGTCACCGGAGTCCGACTGCTGCCCGTCGGCGAGGGAGAATCCGTCACCGTCGTAGCTCGCGGTGAACGGGAAGACCTGCTGACTGCCGTCGGGGCTCGTCTGCTTCTCGACGACGATCTTCGCGTCCTTCTCGTTCGTGAAGACGCAGGTGACCGTCTCGCCTGCGGCCAGGGCGATCGCATTCGCCGGAGACGCGTCGCTGCAGACGGCCGACTCGAGGTCCCACCCGGCCGGGACGTTCTCGGAGACCGCGTACGTGCCCGCGGCCAGCGGCCCGGAATCGTTCTGCTGACCATCCGTCAGCGAGAACCCGTCGCCGTCGTAGCTGGCCGTGAAGCCGAACGACTGCGGGTCGCCTTCGGGGTTGGTCTGCTTCTCGACGACGATCTTCGACTGCTTCGTGTTCGTGAAGGTGCACGTGACCGTCTCCCCCGCGTCGAGGGCGATCGCAGTTGCCGCGGAGCCGTCGCTGCACACGGCGCTCGTCAGGCTCCAGCCGGCGGGCACGGTCTCGGCGACCGAGTAGCTCCCCGGCTTGACGGGTCCCGAGTCGTGCGGCGTCGCCACATGCGTGAGGCCGAAGCTCTGGCTCACCGAGTCCGGGCCGCCCGTCAGCGAGAAAGAGAAGCTCTGCGGGTCGTTGGCCGGAACGGTGACCTTGTCGACGACGATCGAGCCGAGCTTCGCGTTCGTGAAGGTGCACTTCACCGTCTCGCCGGCGGAGAGGCCGATCGAGCTCGGATTGGAGCCGTCGTCGCACGTCACGGAGAGGAGCGACCAACCGCTCGGCACGGTCTCGGCGACCGAGTACGTGCCGGCCGCGAGGAGCCCGGAATCGTTCTGCTGCCCGTCCGAGAGCTGGAAGCTCGAGCCGTAGCTCGGCGTGAAGGAGAAGAGCTGCGGGTCGCCGTCAGGCTGCGTCTGCTTCTCGACGAGGATCGTGCCGCGCTTCGTGTTCGTGTACGTGCACGTCACGGTCTGGCCGGGGTCGAGGTCGATGGTCGCCTTGCGGAGGCCGAGGTCGACCGAGGAGCCTCCGTCGTCGTCTTCGCAGACGAGGTTCGTGAAGTCCCAGCCGGAGGGCAGAGCCGACTCGGTGACGGTGTAGGTGCCTGGCGTGAGGTCCGCGAAGGTCGTCTGACCCGTCCCACCCGAGGTGGGGATCGAGAAGGCGCTCGAGATCCCGCCCGTCGCCGTGTAGTCGAACGTCGCGTCGCCTCCGACGGCGACCTTGCGAACGACGAGGTGAGCCGGCGAGAGGATGGCCGAAGACATGATCTGGTTGTCGCGGTTTCCGACCGACGCGCCGTCGGCCGCCGTGATGCGCACGTGGTACGGGCCGCCCGAGATCGAGCCGGCACCGACGTTGGCGCCCCAGCCGCGCGGACCGACGCTCGCCGCGATGTGGGCGCCGAAGAGGAGCATGACCTTCACGTCGTCGTCCGCCGTGGTGGGCACCGAGTAGGTCAGCGTCACGTGGGCGTAGGAGTCGCTCGTCCCGCTGGGATCGTCGTGGGAGTACGGCGAGACACTCGTGATCGTCCCTCCGTACATCGTGAAGACCTGGCCCGAGAGCTGGTGACCCGAGGTGGCGCTGCCGGCACCGTTCAGGTCCGCCACGACGGTCGAGTCGGACAGAATCGCGGACGTCGACTCCGGCCCGGGCATGCAGTCGGCGGCGGGGAGATTCGCGCAGCGGTCGGCGCTGGTCTGGGTGTGGTTCCAGGTCGCGAGAGAGTCGTACGCGTGCACCCCACCCTTGCGGGTGAGGTACGAGATCTCGACGGTTCTCCCGGTCGCTGGGCTGTCCTCGGGGAGCTCGAGGAGCACGCGCTGTGGGGTGACCTCGTCTTCCGCGTAGTGCGAGTTCTGTGCGTTGAGGATTCCGTTGATCCAGTTCTCCGGGCAATCCGTGGCCGTGCTCGGAGGAGCACCGTTCGCGCACTGGTCGAACGTCGTGACCGAAGCATCCGTGCCGGGCGCCGCTCCGGAGACCGCGACGACCACGAGTGTGACCGTTGTCACCGCGCATGCGACTGCTAGGCGCTTCAGGCTCCCAACCGATCCCATCTCATGTTCTCCCTTCGCTGCCTTGGACTCGCCCTGAACGCCGTTGCTTCCCCACGAGTAACAGCAGCTGGGCCACAGATTCCTTCTCTGAGGGTATGCCCCGGCTGAGGGAGCACAATCCCTAGAACGAGTGTCTCTGCGGGCTCTCAGGCCGCGGCCGGATGACCTGTCCGGGGGTCTTCCAGCCCCCCGGAACGGGGGGCGCACGACGGTCTCACGAAGACCGTCTCGGCACTGTGCGACACTGGGGCTCATGCGGGTCGTGATCGCCGACGACCACCGGCTCGTCCTCGACGGCATCCGCCGCGCGCTCGAGACCGACGGCGACTTCGAGATCGTCGGCGAGACGCAGTCGGGGACGCAGGTCCTTCCCCTCGTCGGGCGAACGAAGCCCGACCTCGTCCTCCTCGACGTGAGGATGCCGCACATGGACGGCCTCGCCTGCCTCGACGAGCTCCGCCGCCGGCACCCGGACGTCAAGGTCGTCATGCTCTCCGCCTCGACGAGCCCCGACCTGGTCGACGCGGCGCTGCGCCGCGGAGCGACCGCCTACATCGTGAAGACCGTCAACCCGGACGACCTGCCGGCGACCCTCAGGCAGGCGCTCGAAGGCAACATCCACACCGCCCTCGGGCTCGACGAGGAACGCACGGGCGGCAAGTCACTCGGGCTCACCGACCGGGAGCTCACGATTCTCGGCGCGCTGGCGCGCGGGCTCTCGAACGACGAGATCGCGAAGGAGTTCTGGGTCGCGCCCCAGACGGTGAAGTTCCACCTGACGAACATCTACCGCAAGCTCGGCGTCAAGAATCGGACCGAGGCGACCCGTCTCGCGTACCAGCACGGCCTGGTCGAGAGCCCCATCTACGCGGACGAATAACGCTATTGAGCCGAATCAGGCGGGTCGCCGAGGAGGAGTTCGTGCTGGTCGTGCTCCTCGCGGCCTTCGGGATCGTCTTCGTCACCGTCTTCCCGCCGACGCTGCTCGTGGCGGACACGTGGCTGACACTCGTCGGCGGCCGCGAGGTCGTCGAGAACGGGCTTCCCTCACGTGACGAGCTGACCCTGCTCGGGATCGGACGAACGTGGACCGTCCAGCAATGGGGCGCCCAGCTCGCCGCCTACGGATCGCACGCTCTGGGCGGCCACGCGCTGCTCGCGGTCGTCACCGCCACGTTCGTCGTGGGCGCGTTCGCGCTTGCGGCCGTGGCCGCGCGCCGGCTGGGAGCGGGGC
>JBOHBD010000005.1:0-2120 GCA_050698195.1 Gaiellaceae bacterium | reverse complement strand
CCTCGAACCCGTCCATGACCGCCTCGAGAGCGCGAACCGAGTCGACCTCCGTCACGATCACGTGAGCGCCCATCCCGCGAGCGCGCTGGGCGACACCGCGGCCGACCCAGCCGTAGCCGGCGACCACGAACCGCCCGCCCGCGAGGAGGACGTTCGTCGCCCGCACGATGCCGTCGATCGTCGACTGGCCGGTGCCGTAGCGGTTGTCGAACAGGTGCTTCGTCTGCGCCTCGTTGACCGCGATCACGGGGAACCCGAGCTTGCCCTCCCGCTCCAGCGCCTTGAGCCGGATCACGCCCGTCGTCGTCTCCTCCGTGCCGGCGATCACGTCGCCGAGCTGCTCGCGCCGCGCGGAGTGGAGGACGCCGATCACGTCGGCGCCGTCGTCCATCGTCAGGTGCGGGCGGTGGTCGACCGCCGCTTCGATGTGGCGGTAGTACGTGTCGTTGTCCTCGCCCTTGATCGCGAAGACGGCGATGTCGTACTCCTCGACGAGAGCGGCCGCGACGTCGTCCTGCGTCGAAAGAGGATTGGAGGCGCAGAGAACGACGTCCGCGCCGCCCGCCTTCAGCGTGCGGGCGAGGTTCGCCGTCTCTGTGGTGACGTGGAGGCACGCCGACACGCGAAGCCCCGCGAGCGGCTGCTCCCGGTCGAAGCGCTCGCGGATCGCGCGCACCACCGGCATCTGCCGGTCCGCCCACTCGATCCGGCGAACGCCCTCCGCGGCGAGCGCGAGGTCCTTGACGTCGTATCGTTTCGTGGCTGCCATTCTCGGTCTCACTTTCGGCTGGTGACGAGGCCGAGTCTACCCGCGTCGAAGCCGACCAAGTAACAAGTTGTTACAAGGCAGCTGTCACGCCTCGAGCGGCGGGCCGCGCCGCGGCACCGGCTCCGAGTGGACGATCGAGGTGGTCGTCTGGCCGTGGGGCGTGAACCGGTCGAGGACGTCCTCGAGGTCGTCGATCGACCGGAGATGGAGCCTCAGCAGATAGCAGTCCTCGCCCGTGATCCGGTAGCACTCGCCGACCTCGCGCGTCTCGCGCGCGATCTCCGGGATCCGCTGCAGCTGGCCGGGGGAGGGTCTGACACGGACGACCGCGGCGACCGGGAAGCCGAGCGCCTTCGGGTCGAGCTCCGCGCGGTACCCCTTGATCACTCCCGCCCGCTCGAGCCGCTGCACCCGCTCCGCGACGGCCGGAGCGGACATGCCGATCCGCCGGCCGAGCTCGGCCAGGCCGAGCCGGCCGTCGGCCTCGAGCTCCTTCAGCAAGCGAAGGTTCACGGTGTCGAGGAGATTCGCTTCGTAGGTGGACGCATCTCGGGTCCTTGGCTTCCCAGGCATTTTCCTCCCAACTCCATCGATCGACCATTCCATCATCGCACGCCGGCGGCGACCATGTCGGGATGGTTCGACGGCGGGTCGGCCGCGCGGTGGACGCGACTCCCGCGGAGGCCTTCTTCGTCGGGAGCGCCGTCTTCCACTACCTGGGGCCGGCGTTCGCCGTGCTGCTCTTCGCCCGCATCGATCCGCTCGGCGTCGCGTGGCTCCGCATCGCGAGCGCGGGCGCGGTCTTCGCCGCCTGGAGGCGCCCCTGGCGGGCGCTTGCCGCGTCGGACAGAGCGGCGTGGAGGACGGTTCTCGCGCTCGGCGCAGTCCTCGCCGTCATGAACTCCTGCTTCTACCTCGCGATCGACCGGCTACCGCTCGGCACCGTCGCCGCGATCGAGTTCCTGCCTGTCATTCTTCTCGCCGCGCTCGGCGTGCGTACGCGACGGAACGCGTTCGCGCTCGCGCTGGCCGTGCCCGGCGTCTACGTGCTCACGGACATTCAACTTCGGGGCGAGCCGGTGGGTGTCGCCTTTGCCTTCGCGAACGCCGCCCTCTTTGCCCTCTACATCGTGCTCGCCCATCGAGTCTCGCGCAGCTCGGCGATGGGCCGAATCGACGGTCTCGCCGCGGCGATGCTGGTCGCCGCGATCGTGATCACGCCGATCGGCGGTTGGGGCGCCGCTCCAGCGTTGCTCGACCCAGTCGCGGTCTGGGCAGGGATCGGTGTGGGAATCGCATCCTCGGTAATCCCCTATGTCTGCGATCAGCTCGCGATGGCCAGGCTGAGCCG
>JBOHBD010000004.1:0-2843 GCA_050698195.1 Gaiellaceae bacterium | reverse complement strand
CTTCTCCCGTCCGCAGCATACGTGGAATCACCGTCGTCGCAAGCTGTCCGAAGGTCTAGGAGGGCTCGGCGAAACAGGCTCTATGCCGCCGGGGGAGCGCTGGCACCCCTGCGACGAGGCCCGTTCCGCCAAGCCCTCCTAGTTGACGCCACCACAGGCTCGAGACGTCTCTACGAGGGGCCGAACGGCCAGTCAGGATCAGCGTGCAGGGAGACGAGATCCGTGTCTCGACGGGCATGGTCCGCCCACTCGGGCCGGAGCTCGAGCGCATGTCGGAGGTGGCCGAGCGCAGCCGCCGAGCGGCCCGCGAGCGCCTCGGCGCAGGCGAGGTCGTAGAGCGTTCCCGGATCGTCGGGGTGCTGCTCGAGGCCAGCGGCGATCTCGGCGACCATTGCCTCGTAGTCGCCGGCTGCACGGTGCCTCTCGGCGGCGAAGCGGTTCTCCCAGGCCGACGGTTCGTACGCGCCACCACGCGGTCCGCCGACCGCGAGAACGGAGGTCCTGGGCTCCTCGGCTCGAGCGTGTCGCTTCACGCTCGGGTCGCGGATGAAGACGATGGTCCCGGCCGGGGCATCGAGTGTCTCGTCGTCGAGCGTGAAGCTCGCGTGCCCGGAGAGGACGACGTAGACCTCCTCGTGGCCGAGCGTCTTCTCCGTGTGCTCCTCGACGACGTCGTCTCCGGCATTCGGTGCGACGTACGAGTTGATTCCGAACGCGCCCACGTCGAGGGTTCGCCGAACGGGTCGCCAGAGGAGCGTTCCTCCGACGACCGCTATCGGCTCGATGTCGTCGAGCCGCACGCTCTGCCACCCCTCGCCCATGCGTGCGACACTACCCGCCGGACGCGCCTACGACGGACGCGTTCCGAGCGTGACCTCGACCGTCCGACGCTCGCTGTCACGCAGCACGGTGATCGAGACCGTGTCGCCGGGACGCTTCGCGTCGACCGCGCTCTGCAGCTCCTGCGACGAGGCGATTGCCACGCCGTCGAACTCGACGATGACGTCGCCGCCGGTGGGTATCTCCCGGCCGTCGACGGTTCTCTCGCCGGTTGCGGCACGTAGGCCCGCCTCGTCGGCCGGCGTACCGGCCCTGACCTCGACGACGGCAGCACCGCCCGGAACGCTCACCATCTCCACGCCGAGGTAGGCGTGCTCCGCGGCGCCGGTCTCGACGAGCTGGGTCACGATCGACCGCACCGTGTTCGACGGGATCGCGAATCCCACGCCGTCCGAGCCGCCGGACTCGCTCTCGATCTGAGCGTTGACCCCGATCATGCGACCTTGGCCGTCCAGAAGCGGGCCGCCGGAGTTCCCGTGGTTGATCGCGGCGTCGGTCTGGATCGAGTCGTTGATCGTGAACGTGTTCGGCGCCCGCATCTGCCGGTGCAACGCGCTCACGATGCCGCTCGTGATCGTCCCCTCGAGCCCGAAGGGGCTGCCCATCGCGACGACGCCGTCCCCGACCTCGACCCCGCTGGAGTCGCCGAGCCGAAGCGGCTCGAGTGCGGCCGCCGGCGCATCGACCTCGATGACGGCCAGGTCCGTCGAGCGATCGGTTCCGACGATCCGTCCCTTGCGGGTGGACCCGTCCCAGAAGCGGACCGAGATCGAGGTCGCACCCGCCACGACGTGCTGGTTCGTGACGATGTGACCCTCGTCGTCGTAGACGAAGCCCGACCCCTGGGACGTCCGCCCTGCGAAGGGCGACACCTCGGCGGTCACCTCCACGACGGCCTTGCGGGAGCGCTCGTAGATCTCGCCGATCGACAGGTCTCCCGCTGCGGTCGGCTCCGAGTCGGTGACGGTGACCTGGCGAACGACGGTGCCGGGATCGTCCGTCAAGACGGCGAAGGCTGTGGCGCCGACCCCGGCTCCCAGGCCGAGAGCGGCGACGAGAGCGGCGAGGACGAGGGGTGTACGAGGGCGCTGGTTCATCGACGTCGTGTCCTTTCGGTTTCGGGGTACAGCAATAGCACCCACGGCACCTGAGTCCGGCCTGAAGCACTCCTAAGAAGTCGCTAAGACTCCCTCCGGGGCTCGTGCCGCGCGCGCACAATGCGGCCGATGGACATTCTGGTGGTCGACGACGAGCGCGCGGTGCGCGACTCGCTGCGGCGTGCGCTCGAGTTGGAGGGATACCGCGTCGAGCTGGCCGAGGACGGCGAGGAAGCGCTCCAGCGGCTCGATCTCGAGCCGCTTCCCGACGCGGTGGTCCTCGACGTCCTCATGCCCGGCGTCGACGGGCTCGAGGTCTGCCGGCGTATCCGCCGGGTCGGGAACGAGGTGCCCGTGCTCATGCTGACCGCACGCGCGGAGATCGACAGCCGCGTGGCCGGGCTGGATGCCGGCGCGGACGACTACCTGTCGAAGCCGTTCGCGCTCGCCGAGCTGCTCGCCCGCCTCCGCGCCCTGCTCCGGCGGCTCGCGACGACCGACGGCGAGGAGTCGACCGGCGCGCTTCGCTTCGGCGATCTCGAGCTCGACCCCGGCACCCGGGAGGTCCGGCGCGCGGGAGAGCCGATCGAGCTCACGCGCACCGAGTTCTCGCTGCTCGAGCTGTTCCTGCGCAACCCGCGCCAGGTGCTCACCCGCTCCATCATCTTCGAGCGCGTCTGGGGGTACGACTTCGGGCCGTCCTCGAACTCCCTGGACGTCTACATCGGCTACCTGCGACGCAAGACGGAAGCCGGGGGCCGAGGCCGTCTCATCCACACGGTCCGCGGCGTCGGCTACGCGCTGCGCGAAGCATGAGCAACGCTCGCCTTCTGCTCGCGTTCGCGGGGGGAACCATGTCTCCCCCGCTGGCCCCCGTCTTCTCGAAAGCGTGGGGAACCTCCCGGT
>JBOHBD010000003.1:0-4336 GCA_050698195.1 Gaiellaceae bacterium | reverse complement strand
GTGTACGAGTTCGTCGGCGTGGTCGCGCACGACAGCGTCGCCGGTCTGCGGCGCCTCGGCTCACGGGACGAGCTCCAGGCAGTGCTCCAGGAGGTGCGACCCGACGAGGTCATCCTCTCCGAGGCGCACTTCGACGAGCGAACCGTCCTCGAGGTGGTCGAACAGGCCCACCGCCAGGGGATCAAGGTGCGGCTCGCTCCGGATACGACGGAGCTGCTCGTCCAGCAAGGCGAGTACGTGCCGGGCCAGGGCGCACCGCTCTTCGAGCTCCGGCCGCCCGTGCTCACCGGCTGGGACTGGGCGGTGAAGCGCTCCTTCGACATCGTCGTCAGCCTGCTCGTCGCCGTCCTCCTGCTCCCCCTCTGGTTGCTGATCGCCCTCGCCCTGAAGCTCGGTTCGCGGGGCCCCGTCTTCTTCGTCGACCGGCGAATCGGGGTCGGCGAGCGAGAGTTCGGGATGCTCAAGTTCCGGACGATGGTCGCGGAGGCGGCGTCACTGCAGGAGGAGCTCGAACCCGCGAACGAAGCCGAGGGTGCCCTCTTCAAGATCCGCGACGATCCGCGCGTCACCCGCGTCGGGCGCGTTCTGCGCCGCCTCTCCCTCGACGAGATCCCGCAGATCGTCAACGTCCTCAAGGGCGAGATGAGCCTCGTCGGGCCGCGGCCGGTGCCGCTCCGCGACTACGACTTGCTCGAGGACTGGCACCGCACCCGCTATGCCGTGCTGCCGGGGATGACCGGCCTCTGGCAGATCTCCGGCCGTTCCGGGCTCACGTTCGACGACCTCGTCCGTCTCGACTTCACGTACATCGAGAACTGGTCGGTCTGGCTCGACATCACGATCATCGCGCGGACGATTCCGGCTGTGTTGACGCGCCGCGGAGCGTACTGACGCTCGCGCGTTTGCGATCGACCCTCGCCGGGCCGGTGCTCGCCGACGGTCGCACCTCCGCGTGACCGAGCTGGTCGGGCTGCTTCTCCTGCTGGTCGGCGCGGGCGGCCTGGTCGGCGGTGCGACCCTCGCGACGTGCTGCCTGCGACTGCGCTCGCCGATCGAGTTCCTCCTGGCGGCGTACGTCGTCTCCTGGACCTGGCTCGTCTTCGTGGTGTTGGCGCTGTCGCCGGCGCGGCTTCTGACACGCTCGTCGCTGCTGCTCGGGATCGGAATCGGGCTGGTGGCCGCTCTCGCGACATGGCTCCAGGCGGGTCGGCCGGGTCCGCCGTCGTTCCGTGCAGCGTCGTCGACGGCGAGGGACGCGCTGCGCCATCCGGCGGTGCTCGTCCTTGCCGTCACCGTGTTCGCGAGTCTCGTCTACAGCCTCGCGCTCGCTCTCGCCACGCCGCTCAACGATTGGGACGTGCTCTCGTACCACGCGACGCGCGCGGCGTTCTGGAAGCAACAGCACGGCGTGGGCTACATCCAGGACACCGCCGACCTGCGGTTGAACGCGAACCCGCCCAATGCCGAGATCGGGCAGCTCGCGACGATGCTCCTCTCGGGCAACGACCGCTACGCGGCTCTCGTCCAGCTGGTCGCGTACGGGACGCTCCTGCTCGGAGTGGCGGACATGGCCCGGCGCATCGGCCTTCACGCACGTGAAGCGGTCTTCGCGGCGCTGGCAGTCTCGACGCTGCCCGTCCTCGTCCTCCAGGCGTCAGGCGGTCTCAACGATCTTGTCGTCGCCTCGTTTCTCGTGGCCGCGGCGTACTTCGCGACGGGATCGGGGAGAACGGCGCTGGTTCTCGTGGCACTCGCCGTCGCCCTCGCGATCGGCACGAAGTTCACCGGTCTTCTGGCACTTCCGACGCTCGCGGTCGTCGCCGCAGCCGGTAGAGGTTCGAGGGACTGGCTGAAGCTCGGGCTCGCCGGGGTGGCTGGGCTCGGGCTCGGATCGGTCTGGTACGTCGTGAACCTCGCCGAGACCGCGGATCTCGACGGTGGCCAGGCGGAAGTAACCGACCAGCGAGCCGAGGTCACCTTTTCGCCGGTCGTCACGAGCGCGCTACGGCTGACGGCCAGCTTTCTCGACATGTCCGGAGCAGGCGGGGCGCAGCTGGTGTTCGTTGGTGCTGCGGGAGTTCTGGCACTGCTCGGAGCACTGCGCCTGGGACGTGCGAGGAGGGAGGGCGGCACGGCGCTGCTCGCGGCCGCGGTGATCACGGCCCTCTGGCCGCTGGCGCTGCCGGCGATCGGAGATGTCGGGCTCCGCGCCGTCTACAAGATCTGGATCCTCACGGGACAGGTCGAGTTCGCGTGGTTCGAGGGCGATTGGAGCGTCAACACGTTGGCCGAGCCCACGATCTCGTCCTACGGGCCGCTCGCCCCGATCCTTCTCGCGGCCGGGGCGGGAGTGGTCGTATGGATGCGTGTGCAGCGACGGCTGCCCCCGCTCGCACTCGCACTCGCCGCCGCCCCGTGGCTGCTCGTGCTCACCTTGGCGCTGACCGTGGTCTGGGATCCGTTCCGGAGCCGGTTCCTGATACTGGGGGTCGCGCTCGCCGGGGCGACGTGGGGGGTTCTGCTCCGATCGACGGCGCTCGCCGCGATCACGGCAGCCATCGGCTCCACGACCTTGCTTCTCGTGCTTGCGAACCACGCACTCAAGCCATCCGGCCTCGCCGATCTGACGTTTACAGCGCGGGAGTCGATCTGGCGCATGCCGCGCTGGGACGCACAGGCGCTTGCACAGCCGATCACACGCGACGCATTTCGCTTCGTCGAGGAGCGGGTGCCGGCTGATGCGCACATCGGCATCGCGTTCCCGGGGTCCGACTTCATCTACCCCTACTTCGGCAGGGAGCTACGCCGTCACGTGACGCTGATCTCCGCGCGAGGTGGCGCCGTACCTCCCGACGCGGCGTGGCTCGTCCTGGGTTGGCGGGCGGTCGTCCGTCGCTGTCCGTCCGCCTGGGACACCGAAGTCGGTGTGGAACCAGGCTTACGGGTCGAACGCAGGATCGGACCGGACGTCTGCGAGCGCGAGTAGGCAGGCCGTCGATCGCCGGAGTTCGCCGTGCTGCGGCCTACACTGGTTCGCCGTGAGGTCCTCGAAGATCCTCGCCGTCGCGTCCGCCATGGATCTCGACTTCAGGTACGGCTGCACGCCTGCCTGGTGGCAGCTCTGGAAGGGGCTGTACGAGGCCGGAGTCGATCTCGTCGTGACTCCCTACCGGGGGCGACCGGTCGAGGCTCCCTGGTGGCGCATCGCACCCAACCCGACGTATCGGGAGGCTGAGTCGTACCAGGCCATGCGGAACGTGCTCGCGCGCCTGAAGGGCGACCGGTATCTCCGCCGTGAGGAGTCTCACCCGGAGGAGAGCGGCCTCGACAAGCTCACGCGAGAGACGATCCGCCGCGTCGTGACCCCGCGCTGGAAGCGGCATCTCGAGCGTCTGATCGAGAGCGAGCGCCCGGACGCGGTCGTCGTCTACACGGTCCCGATGGCGCACTTTCGCGGGATACCGACCGCGCTGCGCGAGCGCTACGGCATCCCCGTGGTCTTCTACGACGGCGACGTCCCCATGAGCCTGCCGGAGTATGGCGGAATGGACACGGGCTTCAACCCGTACCACGGTGCCGACCCGTTCGAGTACGACCTCGTGCTGTCGAACTCCGAGGGAGGCATCCCGCGCCTGCTCGAGCTCGGGGCGCGGCGCGCCGAGGCGCTCTTCTGGGCCGCCGACCCCGAGTTCTTCGCGCCGCTCCCAGTCGAGAAGGAGGTGGATGTCTTCTTCTACGGCTACGGGGACAAGTTCCGTCGAGACTGGATGCAGGGGCTCGTCGGCGAGCCCTCGCGGCTTGCGACCGACCTCGACTTCGCGCTCGGGGGTCTCGACTTCCAGGGCGACGTCGGGCGGGCGCGCCTGCTGGGTGACATCCCGTTCAACGCCTTCTCGCGGGCGATCTCCGCTGCGCGCGTGAACCTGAACATGACCCGGCGCCCGCACGCGACCGTTCACGCATCGTCCACCGCGCGGCCCTTCGAGCTTGCCTCCTCGGGCGCCGCGATCGTCTCGAATCCGCACGAGGGGATCGAGACGTGGTTCGAGCCGGGCCGCGAGCTCCTCGTCGTGGAGTCTGCGGAGGAGGCGGTCGCCGCCTACCGAGAGCTCGTGGCCGACCCGGCTCAAGCGGAGGAGATGGGCCGCCGTGCGCGCGAGCGCGTGCTCGACGAGCACACCTATGCGCACCGGGCGCGCCGGCTGCTCGGTCTCGTCGGGCTGGGCGTCCCGGCGGCAGTATGACCGTCCCTCGCCTTCAGCTCGCTCCTGTCGTGGGGGAAACCATGTTTCCACGTGCCCCATTCTCTTTTCAGAGCGTGGGGGAACCTCCCGGT
>JBOHBD010000002.1:0-4107 GCA_050698195.1 Gaiellaceae bacterium | reverse complement strand
CTCCTCGAGGGCCGCGGCGTCGATCTGCTCCTGATCGAGACGTTCTACGACCTCGAGGAGCTCGTCACCGCGATCGAGGCCGTGCGGGCCCTGAGCTCCCTCCCGATCGTCGCCCTGCTGACGTTCGACGAGGACGCGCAGACACTCGGCGGGGTGACGGCAAGGGAAGCCGCCGCGGCCCTCTCCGTGCGGGACGTGGCTGCGATCGGGGCGAACCACGGTATGGGCCTGCAAGCCGCCTTGCGGGCGATCGAGCAGATGGGCGGTAACGGAAAGCCGCTCGTCGCGATGCCCAACGTCGGCCTCGCGAGCCTGGCAGGCAGGCGGATCATCTTTCCTCACGCCACCCCCGCGTACTTCGCCGACTTCGCTGCCCACGCGCAGGAGCTCGGCGCACGGGTCATCGGCGGCTGCTGCGGAACGACCCCGACCGAGATCGCCGCGATCCGAGCCGCGGTGGACGAAGGCCGCCGGCCCATCGCACCGCTCGTCGTACGCGAGCGCGAGCTCGTCGTCGCGCCGCCCGAGCCGGAGCGCAAGACGCTCCTCCAGCAGAAGCTCGAGGCAGGCGAGTTCGTCGTGTCCGTGGAGATCGACCCGCCGCGCGGCGGACACGCACACTCCATGCTCGAGCTCGCGCAGACGCTCAAGGCCTCCGGTCACGTGGACGTCGTCGACGTCAACGACAACCCCCGCGCCCGCGCGCGCATGAACGGGCTCATCGCCTCCGCCACGATCGAGCGGGTCGCCGGGATCGAGACGATCCCGCACCTGACCCCACGCGACTCCTCCATCGCCGGCCTCGAGTCGGCGCTGCTCGGCGCGCACGCCGAAGGGATCCGCAACATCCTCGCCGTCACGGGCGACCCGCCGGAGGCGGGCGACTACCCGGGTGCGCGCGGCATCTACGAGGTCGACTCGATCGGCCTCTCGCGGATCATCACGCAGATGAACCAGGGCGAGGACTTCAACGGGCGCGAGATCGACGCGCCGACCTCCTTCTACCTCGGTGTCGCCGTCAACCCGGCCGCGGACGATCTCGACTACGAGCTCGAGCGCTTCGAGCAGAAGCTCGAGGCGGGCGCGAAGTTCGCGATGACCCAGGTGCTCTTCGACTTCTCGTACCTGGACGACTTCCTCGAGCGACTCGGCGGCTCCTGCCCGATCCCGCTCTTGATCGGAATCTTCTACGTGCGGAGCTACCAGCTCGCGCTCCGCCTCCACAACGAGGTTCCAGGGATCGTCGTGCCCGAGCACGTCCAGGCCCGACTGCACGATGCCGGGGCCGACGCAGGCGAGACCGGCCTCGCGCTAGCCAAGGAGCTCCTCGCGGAGTCGAGGGAGCGCGCGGCCGGGACGTACGTCATCCCCCCCTTCCGGCAGCCGCACGCAGCCCTCGACCTCTTCGAGTAAGAGCTACCGCGCGCAGTCGGTGGCGAGGGCGGCGCCGCCGGCCTGCGCCCGCCCGAGGGCCTGGCGGACGAGATCGCTCGGGACGCCGTACCCGCCACGCTCGCCCGCCCTGCGGGCGAAGACGGTCGTGCGGACGCGGCCCCTGGCGTCGACTCCCGGCCCGCCCGAGAGGCCGGGTCGTACGACGCCGCGTAAGGCGGTTACCGTGCGCGTGACGGGGCCCGAGCCGTAGGCGTCGCGGCTGATGAACGCGCTCGTCCCGCCGAGGCGGCCAGCGATCTTCGCGAGAGGGCCGTTCTCGGGGTAGCCGAGGAGAACGACCGGGACGCCGCGTGCCGGGTCGGCGAGCGGAAGCGGAGGTCCCTGGAGTCCCGGCACGCGCAGGATCGCGAGGTCGTTCTTCACGTCGAACGCGACGACGCGCGCACGGCGCCCGTCCCCGTCGCGACGGTCGACGAGCGGGCGCTCGATTCCCGCGACGACGTGCGCATTCGTGACGACGAGCCCTCGGCGGGCGATCCAGCCGGATCCCTCGACCCCGAGGCCGCAGGCGATACCGGTGACGCGGACGACGCTCTCCGAGGCGGCGACGACGTCGGGGTCGCGCGCCAGCGCCGAGTCCGGCGGCGGCACGACCGCGGGCGGGCCCAGGAGCACTCCCAGCGGATCGACCCGCTCCAGGGTCTCGAGCAGGCGCTCCGGAGGGAACTCCTCGTTGATCCGGGACAGGATCGCCGACTCCTGAACCGCCCGGCGCAGATCCGATTGACCCGGCAGGTACAGGAGCACGGCCCCGATGGCCCAGCAGAGGCCGATGCCCGCAAGAGCGCCGAGCGCGAGGCCGGACACGGAGTCGACGGCGCGGAGCCCCGGTACCGCTCCCAGCGTCGTCCGGAGCGTGACGCCGAGCATCTCGGCAACACCCGAGAGGACCGTCCCGCCGAGCACTGCACCGCCGAGCGCGAAGAGCGGCGCATAGGGCGATCCGTCCTCGAGCAGCGTTGGAGCGATCCGGGCGCCGAGGTAGGCGCCGAGCGCGAAGCCGGCGAGCGAGAGCGCGCCTCGAACGAGCCCCCGCGAGAGGCCGTACATCCCCGCGAGGACGACGATCCCGATCACGACCCAGTCCGCGGTGGACACCGCCGAGAGCCTACGCAGAAAGGAGCGCGGCTCCCGGTGGCAAGCACGCCAAAGAAGTCTGCTACCGTACTATTTAGTCCGTATCCAGACTGAAGGAGGAAGACATGGATCACCGGGCGGTGACCGCGGTGCTTGACGCACCGCGTGAGCGGGTCTTCGACTACCTGTCACGGCTCGAGAACCTGCCGAAGTGGGCGACTGAGTTCGCACGCGAGCTCAAGCACGAGCACGGGAAGGTCAAGGTGGTCAACGGCCTGGGTGAGCTCTACTTCGCGATCGACGCGGACCCGGCTACCGGCGTCATCGACATGTACGCCGGCGAGTCCGAAGACGAGCTCGCCCTCTTCCCCACCCGAGTCGTCGCGCTGCCCGGCGGCCGCAGTGCGTATACGTTCACGATGTTCCGAGCGCCGGGCGTGCCCGACAAGGTCTTCGAGTCCCAGTACCAGTCTCTGCTTCGAGAGTTCGACAACATCCGTCGGGAGTTCACGTGATCCGGGCCGGCGAACGACGGAAGATGCTCGCGGTCCACCTCTGCGGTCCGCAAGTGCTCGTGCGACTGGAGTCGATCGGAGTTCGCGGCTTCGCCGATCTCCGCGGGCGTGACCCGTGGGACGTCATGCACGAGATGAACCTGCAGGCCGGCCGGATCATCTGGCGGGCGCCGACCGCCGTCGCTGCCCTTCAGAACCTGATCGACGCCGCCGAGCGGGAAGCACGTCTTCGTCGGCGCGTGCATGCCTGCTGATCTCGCCCCTTCTCCCGCGAGCGAGGCCGCTCCAGCCACCCTCGACCGAGACGACCTGGGCTTCCTGCTAGCAAAGGCGACGCAGCGCTGGAACGAGCTTCTCGCCGAGCGCTTCGCCGCCGCAGGCTACGGCGAGATCCGCGCGTCCTACGGCTCGGCGCTCCTGCCCCTCTTCGAGGAGGACGGGCTACGCATGGGCGAGCTGGCCCGCAGGGCGCGCCTCAGCAAGCAGACGATGACTGAGCTCGTGCGCCGGCTGGAGCGGGACGGACTGGTCGAGCGCCGCAGCGATCCACGTGACGGCCGGGCATCGCTCGTCGTCCTCACCGCCCGCAGCCGCGCGTTCGAGCCCGTCGCGGCCGCCGTCCTCGGCGAGCTCGATCGCCTCGTGGGACGCACGCTCGACTCCGAGCGACTCGAGGAGTTGAAGTCGGCCCTGCGCGAGCTCGTCAGCCTCGGCGAGGAAGGCTGAGCCGATCGACGCGACGCGCTCCTACCAGCGGGAGCGCGATCCACCGCGGCTACACTTACGCGACCCGGGGGGCGTAGTTCAGTTGGTTAGAACGCCGGCCTGTCACGCCGGAGGTCGCGGGTTCGAGTCCCGTCGCTCCCGTAAACTACCTGCAAATAGGCATGTTTTGTTGCCTATCGAGGCGGAAACGACCGCCGGCCTCATTTCGTCCCGCGCACATCCCGCACGGGAATCCCCGCAGAATGGCGGCCGTAGCCGGTGATTCCCGGTAGGAGTGCCGCCGGCCGGGATGACCGGCGGTCTTTCGACGCGGCCGGCGAGGCGCGCGCAACGC
>JBOHBD010000001.1:0-5113 GCA_050698195.1 Gaiellaceae bacterium | reverse complement strand
CGACCTCGGAGGCCGTCGCCGCCGTGAGGGAGCTTCGCACCGAGGTCGTCCCGCGGACCTTCGCCGGCACGGATGCCGAGGTGGCTCGTCGGCGGCACGACCTCGGAGAACATCGACTACTTCGACTCGGTCATCGACCCGGCCCCGTTCGTGATCGCCTTCGTGCTCGGGCTGACGTTCCTCCTCCTGACCGTCGTCTTCCGGTCGGTCGTCGTGGCCGGCACGGCGGTGGCCCTGAACCTGCTCTCGGTCGGCGCCGCGTACGGGCTGCTCGTGCTCGTCTTCCAGGAGGGAGTGGGCGCGGGTCTCCTCGGGTTCCAGGAGACGTCGATGGACTACCAGGTGTTTCTCCTGAGCCGGATCCGCGAGCGGTTCGACGAGACCGGTGACACGACGGACGCCGTCTCGTTCGGTGTCGCGTCGACCGCGCGGATCATCACCGGTGCGGCGCTGATCATCGTGGCGGTCTTCGCCGGCTTCGCCCGAGGCGATCTCGTCATGTTCCAGCAGATGGGGTTCGGCGTCGCGGTCGCGTTGCTCATCGACGCCACGATCATCCGGTCGGTGCTGCTCCCGAGCGTCATGCGCCTGCTCGGTGACTGGAACTGGTACCTGCCGCGCTGGCTCGACTGGCTGCCGCGACTGCAGGTCGAGGGAGGCCCGCGGCGGCCCGCCCGAGGCGGCGACGCGGAGCTCGAAACGAGCCCGAGCTAACGAGCGCCGGCGTCCGGCGGGCGCTGGTACGGTCGCGCGCGTGGCGAGACCCGGCGCGCCCAGATACGAGCCTCCCGACGCGCTTCGCACACCGCGGTATGCGGGCGTGAAGACGTTCGCTCGCTGCCCCCACGTCGAGGACCCCGAGGGCGTCGACGTCGCCGTTCTCGGCATCCCCTTCGACACGGCGACGACGAACCGTCCGGGGGCGCGGTTCGGCCCGGAGGCGATCCGGTCGGCCTCGATCGCGCTTCGCCCGTACAACCCCGCGCAGGACGCACAGGTCTTCGGCCGGCTCTCGGTCGCGGACCTCGGCGACGTCTCCGTGACGCCGGGGAACGCGGAGGCGACCGTGGGTCGGATCGCGGAGAAGCTGGAGCCGGTGGTACGGGCAGGCGCGCGGACGCTCTGCCTCGGCGGAGACCACCTCGTCGTGCTGGGGGAGCTCCGCGCGCACGCTGCCGTGCACGGTCCGCTCGGCCTCGTCCTGCTCGACGCCCACGCCGACGTCTGGGACGTCTACGTCGGCGAGCGCTACCACCACGGGTCGCCGTTTCGACGGGCGCTCGAGGAGGGACTGGTCGACGCGTCCCGCTCGCTGCTCGCGGGCATCCGTGGCTCGGTGTACGACTCCGGTGACGTTGCGATGCCCCTCGACCTCGGCTTCGACGTGATCCCTTGCGAGGAGCTCGTTGCCCTGAGTCCCGAGGAGTACGGGACTCGCGTCCGAGCGCGAGTGGGAGAGGGACCGCTCTTCCTCTCCTTCGATGTCGACGTCCTCGACCCGGCGTTCGCGCCCGGCACGGGTACGCCCGAGGCCGGAGGACTGGCGACGCGGGAGGCGCTCGGCTTCCTCCGTGCCCTCCGCGGGCTTCGTTTCTCGGGGTACGACGTCGTCGAGGTGAGCCCGCCCTACGACGGCCCGGGACAACCGACCGCCGTTGCCGCGGCCAACGTCGCGTTCGAGCTTCTGACGCTCGACGTCCTCGCGGAGGACCGAGCTTGAGCCGGCGCATCCGCGTCGTAGGAACGCTGCTCTTCACAGCCGCCGCGGTCGCATACCTCGTCTGGAAGATCGAGCTCGGGACGACGTCTGACGTGCTGGCCGAGACCGATCTCCGCTGGTTCGCGGCCTCGGCGGCGATCATGGTGCTGACGGTGCCGGTGCTCGCAGCCAGGTGGGACTGGCTTCTGCGTGCCCACGGGATCGACGAGCGACTTGCCTGGCTGACGCGCGCGTACCTCGTCGCCTACACGGCAGGCCAGGTGCTTCCGACCTCACTGGGCGGCGACGCCGTGCGGATCGTGGAGACCGTCCGGCGGCATGCGGGACGGACCGCCGCCGTGACGGGCACCGTCCTGCTCGAGCGCGGGCTCGGCGGTGCGGCGACGGTCGTGCTCGGGGCGATTGCGTTCGTCCTCTCCATCGGCCGCTACGACGTCAGCGCGTACCTCTGGCTCGAAGGCGTCTTCGTCTTCGGGACGATCCTGCTCGCGTTCCTCTTCTTCGCCCGCTCGGCGCGGCCCTTTCTGCGACGGATGCAGCCGCTCCTCGAGCGCATTCGACTCGCCGCGCTGGCGCGTGCTCTCTACGAGAGCGTCCACCACTACCGCGGCCGGCCGCGGCTGCTCGGCGCCGTCGTCGGAGTCAGCTTCGCGACGCAGGCCGTTCGCGTCCTCGCGATCTGGGCGGCGGCGAAAGCAGTCGGGATCGAGCTCGGGGTGCTGGTCTACTACGTGATGGGGCCGCTGCTCTTCCTCGTCATGCTCGTGCCGTTCTCGCTGAACGGGCTCGCCGTGCGCGAGGCATTCTTCGTCAGCTTCCTCGGCAGCCTCGGCGTCGGCGCGGACGAGGCGTTCGCGGCGGGCTTCCTGTACTTCCTCGTCACCGTTCTCATGGCCCTCCCGGGTGGCGCGATCCTCGCCTGGGAGGGGGTACGCGGCGGGACGCGACCGCGGGTCGAGCATGGCTGAGGTCGACGCCTCGGTCGTCGTCGTCACCTACGACGCGCTGCCCTGGATCGAGCGATGCCTCGAAAGCGTCGGCGCGGTGCCGACGGTGGTCGTCGACAACGGCTCGCGCGACGGAACGGTCGACTTCGTGCGCGAGCGCTTTCCCGACGTCCAGGTGATCGAGGCGGAGAATCGAGGGCTCGCCGCCGGCTGGAACATCGGCGTACGCGCGACGACGAGCCGGTACGTGCTCCTGCTGAACGCGGACGCGTGGCTCGTCGGCGATGCTCTCTCCAGGCTCGTCGAGTTCGCCGACGAACGGCCGCGCGCAGCCGTCGTGGGCCCCCGGCTCTCGAACCCGGACGGAACGCTGCAGCGCTCCGTGCGCGGCTTCCCGACGCTCTGGCGACTCGCGACCGAGTACTTCTTCCTGCGCAAGCTCGCCCCGCGGTCGCCGGCGTTGAACGCGTTCTATGCCGGCGGGTTCGACCACGACGAGGTGCGTGACGCGGAGGTCGTGATGGGTGCGTGCATGCTCGTTCGCAGGACGGCGATCGACGGGGTCGGGCTCGCCGACGAGGACTCCTTCCTCTTCAGCGAGGAGACCGACTGGTGTTTCCGCTTTCGGCGGTCGGGCTGGACCGTCGTGTTCTTCCCGGGCGCCGAGTGCGTGCACGTCCGCGGCGCCTCACACGCGGGCCGCCTCTACCGGGAGAACCTGCGCGGGCACCTGCTCTTCCTCTCGAAGCATCGCGGGCCGGCGCAGGCCGAGCGCGCGCGGGTCCTGCTCCGGGTCGCGCTCCGGTTGCGGGGCGCGCTCTATCGAGGTGAGCGCGGGAGGACGTATCGCGCGGCGGCGGACTGGCTCGCATCGGCTCCCGCGGCGGACCTCGTGGTGCGATGACGAATCTCGAGCTCTACCTCCGGCTCGTCGCGGCGACCGGGATCGTGCTCGCGCCGGGCTGGGCGCTCGCGCGGGCGTTCGGTGTGCGCAGCGTCTCCGCCACGCTCGCGTGGTCGCTCACGCTCGTGTTCGTCGCCCTCCTCGGCACGTTCGCGCTCAACACCTCATTCGCCGTGACGTTGGCGCTCCTCCTCGTCACCCTGGTTGCTGCGTGCGGTGTGCTCTTCGCGCGCACGGTAGAGGCGGAGAGCCGGGTTCCAGGGCGCTGGGTGGCCGCGGGAGTCGGGGCGGGGATCGGGATCATGCTCTGGAGCGTCGCCGGGACGGTTCAGGGCGACGGTCTCTTTCATCTCGCACGCGCGAGGAAGCTCCTCGAGCTGGACGAGCTCTCGCTCGAGGCGGTCGGCGAGTTCAGCGACGCCAGCCTTCACCCCGGCTACGCGTTTCCGCTCTGGCACGGCTTTCTCGCGCTGATCGCTCGCGTCGCGGGAGTAGACCCGGAGCTCGTCGTCCTCCACCTGCCGTCGGTTCTCGCCGTGCTCGCCGTCGTCGTCGCGTACGAGGCCGGGTGGGCGCTCTTCCGCAGCACGTGGGCGGCGGGCGCTGCGGCGGCAGCCCAGGTGACGATGGTCTGCTTCGCCCCCGGCTCGGGCGGCGCCTACCCGGTGCTCTCCCTCCCGGCGACGTCGTCGCGGCAGCTGCTCGTGCCGGCGGCTCTCGCGCTGGCGCTGACGGCGCTGCGGACGCACTCTGCGGGAACCTTCGCGTCGCTCGCAGCCGCCGGCTTCGCTCTGGTGGTCGTCCACCCGACCTACGCGATCTTCCTCTGGATACCGTTCGCCGGCTTTCTGTTCATGCGCGCCCTCTGGACGAGACAGGACCTTCGTTCCGGGGCCGCCACGCTCGGCATGCTCGCCGTGCCGGCCGCGTTGTTCATGCTCTGGCTCGTCCCGATCGCGGCGGACACGGTGTCGGTGTCTCCGGCGCGCGCCGAGGTGCGCCGCGCGCTCGATCAGTACGCGGGACAGCTGAACGTCCGGTCGGAGACGAGCTACAGCCTCGCGTCGGAGGTCTTCACGCGCAGCGGCCCGGTGGCCATCGCGGCGCTCCTCCTCGTCCCGCTCGCCGCCTTCGCGGCCCACAGGCGCTGGGCCGCGTTCGTCACAGGCGGTTCGCTGGCGGTCTTGGCCTTCATGCTCGTACCGATCCTCTTCACGGCGCTGGCCGATCTCGTCTCGATCTCGCAGGCGCGCCGCGCCGCCGGATTCCTTCCTTTCGCGTTCGCCTTCGCGGGAGGCATGGGCGTGCTGTCCCGCGTGATATGGCCGTGGCTCCCGCCCATCGCCCTCGTCGCGGGCGCGGTCCTGCAGTTCTTCTATCCCGGCGACTTCGACTACGTGCTCGACGACCCCGGGCCGTCGTGGGTCGTGTGGGTCGCGGTCGTCGGGTGCGCCGCCGCGGTGGTCGTCGGCTTCGTCTGGCGCGAGCGCCCGCCGGTCGAGGCGTCGGCCGGGCGAGCCGCCGCGCTCTTCCTGGCGCCGG